>NZ_JBIMLI010000005.1:59910-75707 GCF_051859755.1 Limnospira sp. | reverse complement strand
AATCATCCTATTGACAGAATTATTTTCCTGTGCTAGGACTAGATTGTGAGTAATATCTGAGTAATTAGGTACGACTATCGGGTTGAGTGTTTCCCGGTTATCGCCGTTAGGATAAGGGTTCAACTGAAATGGAGCTAAGCGGACTCGAACCGCTGACCCCTGCAATGCCATTGCAGTGCTCTACCAACTGAGCTATAACCCCGGACAAGACATCTTTTAATGTATCACAGGATGATTGGTTAAGTCAATGATTTTGGCAAAAATTTTTTGATAGCCTCGCCCAGAGGCAGGAAAATCGATCGCCCCCCACTGGTAATGGTCGCCCCACGGGGTCTAAAGGTGGGACTGTAGGCGATCGCACCAGATCACATATAGGAGTAAGCATGATGAGACATTTGGGTAAGGTGGTCGATACACGAACCCATGAGAAAATAAACCACAACCATAGCGACGGCGGAAATAGCCACTAATATACCAGCCAGGACAAAGGAAGACTCTCGATATCGAGCCGCTTGCTGCATCAGATGTACAGACCAGGCCACCAGAGCTATATCAATTATTAGAATAGGAATCAGCATAAGTTACGTTTTGTAACATTTCTTCCATTCTAACAGGAGTTTCGTAACTGAGCCGGTAATGGGGAAAATTTAATCTTTTGTTTAGGTAAAACTCCCGTGGGGAAACCATTAGACGTGGGGGAGTGCGTGGGGACGGACGGGAATATGGCGAGTGGCGAGATAGGATTTGATTTCAGCGACGCTTAACTGTCCGTAATGTAACAGAGAAGCCAATAAAGCCGCCTCCGCGCGTCCCTCGGTTAAGGCTTCGTAGATATGCTGAGAGGTTCCCGCGCCCCCAGAGGCAATCACGGGAATTTCGACACTTTCAGCGATAGTCCGGGTTAATTCCAGGTCATAGCCTGCTTGTGTGCCGTCTGCGTCCATACTGGTGACCAGAAGTTCTCCCGCGCCTCGTTGCGCCAATTCTTTCGCCCAAGCGATCGCATCAAGTCCGGTATTTTCGCGACCACCACGGACAAAAACATCCCAACCGGGATTATTTGGGTCAGTGCGCCGACGGGCATCAATAGCGACTACAATACACTGAACACCAAAGCGATCGCTGGCTTTATTGATTAAATCTGGGTCACGGACCGCCGCCGAGTTAATGCTGACCTTATCAGCCCCCGCCCTTAACAAATTTTTAATCATTTCTAAGTTTTGGATACCCCCCCCGACGGTCAAAGGGATAAACACCTGTTCAGCGGTACGATAGACCACATCAATAATGATATCGCGGTCTTCATGGGTAGCGGTAATGTCCAGAAACACCAATTCATCAGCCCCCGCGTCATTATAGGCGGCAGCCAATTCCACCGGGTCGCCAGCGTCTTGGAGATTAACAAAATTGACACCCTTGACCACCCGACCGGCTCTAACATCTAAACATGGTAAAATGCGTTTAGCAAGCATAGCAACTCCTCGATTATGGGGCAAAAAATTCCTTTTCTAGTTTAACTGTTTTGGGCGACCTGATTAGATGTTGTTAATTTTTGCCAATAGTCAGTCAAATCTCGCGCGACTGTGGGGGCTAGAAAATATAGTCCCAATAGATTAGGAATTGACATGGTTAGATACATGGCATCACTGAATTTAATCACGGCTTGAGGATTGACGATCGCCCCTAAAAATATGGCGGTTAAAAATAGGAGTTTATAAATAATCGCCCAGCGTTGTCCTAATAAATATTGCCAACACAATTCCCCATAATATCCCCAGGCTATCATCGTGGAGAAAGCAAAGCAAAATAAAGCCGCAGCCAACACATAAGGGAACCAATGAATCACGGAACCAAAGGCGGCGGATGTGATTTCTGCGCCTCCTAAATTCGCCCAGGCGGGGTTATTATAGGCTCCGGTAATAATGATAACTAAGGCGGTCATATTGCAGATAATGACGGTATCAATTAATGGTTCCAGGGTGGCGACTATTCCCTCTCGGATAGGTTCATCTGTGCGAGCGGCAGCATGAGCGATCGCCGCAATTCCCAAGCCCGCCTCATTAGAAAAAGCCGCCCTTCTAAACCCTTGAATTAAGGCTGCCAAACCTCCCCCCATGACAGCTTGAGGGTCAAAAGCCGAGGCGAAAATAGTAGCGATCGCATCAGGAATTTTTGCCCAATTGACCAGCAGAACCCACAGCGCGGCCATTACATATATAGCACACATGACCGGAACCAGAACCGCGGTAATTTGAGCTATACGGCGAATACCCCCAATAATGACCAATCCGACCAAAAGCACCAAAACCGAGCCATAGAGCCACCCCTGAGAGGCGAATACGGGAAAAACTCGTGCGATCGCGACCTTAGACTGATTAGCTTGAAAGATGCTGGAACTCCCCAAGGCAGCGGCGATCGCCAAAACAGCAAACATAGCGGCCAAAACCCGACCCAAGTTTTTTTGTCCCAAGTCCTGTAAACCCGCCGATAGATAATACATAGGACCCCCGGCGATCGTACCATCTGGGTTAACGAGGCGGTATTTTTGAGCGAGGGTACATTCCACAAATTTACTACTCATTCCCAGAAAACCCGCGAGAGTCATCCAAACCACAGCCCCCGGACCTCCCAAACCAATAGCGATCGCCACTCCCGCAATATTTCCTAATCCCACAGTAGCGGATAAAGCGGTAGCCAATGCTTGAAAGTGGGAAACTTCCCCCTCATCTTCCGGGTTATCATAGACTCCCAAAACCACTTTAATAGCGTGTGTGAAACCCCTAAGATTAACAAATCTCATCCACAGGGTGAAAACCAGACCACCCGCCATAAACCAGACCACAATTAAGGGTATCCCCCCCACTTCCACAAAGATAATTCTGTAGACAATCTCCAGAATCTGGGCAGCTATAATCGATATATTAGGCAATTTATCCATCTGGCAATTATAACTCCCTTGGTAGCCAAAGCTGGGCAGTCACAAAAGATTTCCCTAAGAAACGGGGTTTCTGAAAGTCTGGGGATGGGGTAAAATGGGGATACTATCCTGAAGAGGTGGGAATATCTGAGTTTTGGTGTAAAGCCTGAATAAACTCTCTGTTGTTACCTAGTAAAATAACCATGAATATCAGGCAATTGATTGATGAGGAAATTAGCAAACTAGACGAGGATGAGTTAGCACAACTCTATGAAATTGTCAAGAATTTTTCGCGTCCCAAAACCAACAACAGTTTATTTTCCAAGTTAAAGCAGGTCAAAATTGAGGGTCCCGTTGATTTTGCCGCCAAGGTCACTTAGTTAGGAAAAAGCGATAAACAGGATTCAATGTTGGGGGGATTGGGTAAAATTGTGGTGGTATCCCTATCCGGTGCGTGGTCATGGATGAACAACGAGTGCAAGCCTATCTCTCCCTGATTCAAAAACTCCTCAACTGTGACAGTGGGGAGGAAGCGGCGAGATTGAGCAAGCACCGGGAACTCCTCTTATCAAAGCAAAGGCTGTAACTACATCTACCCTAACAACTTGTCGTAGTCCGTATGCGAACCGATCCAAAACCAGATCACTGTATCTCCATCTACTTGGCCGACTGCTCGGTAGTTTTTGTTAATACGAGCCGAATAAATGGGTAACTCTGGATGCACTTTTTTGAACCGTAGACTTGGATGGTTTGGGTTATTCTGGAACTGGCGATAAGCAGCGCGAGCCTGTTGTTGAACCGGCTTAGGCAAGTCACTAAATAGTTTACGAAACTGGTCAGTAGTGCGCGATTTCACAGCTTTTCTGGGTGAAGTGGGTGGGTTTTACCAGCATGATATTCCGCCATTGCTGAAGCCGCGAGTTTGGCAAGAATATCTGGAGAACGTGAGAATGATTCATCCCAACGACACTCCTGCTCAATTTCTTCTAGGATGATTGCAGCGATCGCATTTTGCTGACTCTCAGACAAGGTTTGTAATCGCGCGATCGCACTTGCGAGTAATTCGGTCATGGCTATTTTACCCCATATTGATGCTCACTCCTAGTATTACCGATTTCAGACCAATTGACGACTCCCCCGACGGGATATTGTCTGTGGTGGATTCTAGCCGCATGGGGTAAAATTGTGGTGGTATCCCTATCCGGTGCGTGGTCATGGATGAACAACGAGTGCAAGCCTATCTCTCCCTGATTCAAGAACTCCTCAACTGTCGCAGTGGGGAGGAAGCGGCGATATTGAGGAAGCACCCGGAACTGGTGGATGAGGGATTAGTGCAGGTGATGCGCGACGTTGCCGAGATGATGGCGGAAGAGGGGGAGGGGAATGCAGGTTGGTTGCGGGATTTTGCCGATACAATCGAAGCGGTTAACTATGAGTTGCCTCGGCTAGAAACTAAATCGACAGCAGATGCTCTGTTGCAGCAAGGATTTCAACAGTATGAACGGAGTCAATATCCCCAAGCCTGGGAATCTTTGCAACAGTCTCTCGCCTTGTATGAGGAAATCGGGGATAGGGCTAGAATCGCTTTATGTTGGGAATGGTTAGGTTGTATTGAGCGCGACCGGGGCAACTGGGACGAGGCGGAGCGTCTGTATCAGCAATCTTTGGCATTGAGAACCGAATTGGGCGATCGCGCCGGGATGGCTACCTCTTGGGGACAGTTGGGAGATATCCAGCGAAATCGGGGCAACTGGGACGAGGCGGAGCGTCTGTATCAGCAATGTTTGGCAATTGAAACCGAATTGGGCGATCGCGCCGGGATGGCATCCTCTTGGGGACTGTTGGGAGATATCCAGCGAAATCGGGGCAACTGGGAGGAGGCGGAGCGTCTGTATCAGCAATATTTGGAAGTGATGACCGAATTGGGCGATCGCAAAGGGATGGCTGATATTTACAATCTTCTCGCCTTTGTCTATCAACACTTAAACCGAATTCCTGAAGCGATCGCCGCCTGGAAAGAAGGGTTAACCATTTGTCCCCCAGAGCAATTCCCCCTAGAAGCCTTGGATATCGGGCGCAGATTGGGCAATGCTGCCTTTCGGATTCAAGACTGGGAAACCGCCATCTATGGCTATGAGGCTGCGATCGAAGCCGTCGAAACCCGTTGCACTTTCACCGACTCCTACAGCGAGAAACAAAAACGCCGGGAAGCGGCCCTAGACCTCTATCCCCAACTGGTGCAAGCCTGCATCAATGGCGGCGATATCGGGAAAGCCTTAGCCAGCGTCGAACGCAGCAAATCCCGCAACCTCATCGAACTCCTCAGCAACCGCGACCTTTACCCCAAAGGCGACATTCCCCCAGAAATTCTGCGACAACTCGACAAGCTGCGTCGGGAAGTCACCGCCAAACAGCGACTTATCGAAACCCTCGAAACCCCCACCAACTCCGATAATCAGGACATCGGCGGACTGGGACAACGGGGCAGCAGTGCCGCCAACTTCACCCCGGAAGTTATGAAGAGCCTGCGTCAAGAGTACGAACAGGCGCAAAAGGCCTTAACCAAACTCCTGAAAACCCTAAACACCTACGACCCCAACTTCAGCCTCACCCAACGAGTCCAACCCATCCAATTCTCGAAAATTCAGGAGTTATTGGATAAGGAAACCCTGTTGATGCAATGGTATCTCAGCCCCCAAGGAATTTATACCTTTATCGTCAGGGGCGAAACCGGGGAAATTTCCGTGCATCTTTCCCCCCCAGAAAACCTGGAGCAATTACAGGAGTTGCGCGACACCTATCTCCAAACCTATCAACGCCACCACTCCGACGACTGGGAAACCAATCTCGACCACTTCCTGCGCCGTCTGCGGGATATCCTGGAATTACCCCAACTCCTCCCCCAAATTCCCCCCACCTACCGCCGCCTAATTGTCGTCCCCTATCGGGAGTTGCATTTATTCCCCCTCCACGCCTTACCCCTGGGGGATGAGGATGAACCGGACTATCTCGCCGATAGATTTCCCCTGGGAGTCACCTATAGCCCGAGTTGTCAATTCCTGGAAGTCTCCCAACGCCAGCGCAAAACCAGCAACCGCCAGCGCTTCTTTGCTATCCAAAATCCCACGGAAGACCTATACTATGCGGACTTAGAGGTTGAAGCCATTTTAGCCAACTTCTCCACCAACGCCAGCCGTCTCACTCGCCAGCAAGCCAGCAAAACCAGCCTGAAGGAAGACCCCCACCGCCAAGCATTCCAAGAGGCGGACTATCTCCATTTTGCCGGACATGGGGCGTTCAATTTCAACAGTCCCCTCCTCTCTCCCCTGGTGTTAGCGGGGGCGAAAGTCTCCGTCAGTGACACAGAAGGGCTAACCCTCTGCGAGGAAACCACCCCCTCTGAACCCGCCGAGACTCGTTTTCTCCCTTGGCGCAAAGGCACGCAGATTGACCTAAGCAAATGTTACACCCTGGGAGAATTGTTTGAACTGGATTTACCCGCCTGTCGCCTGGTGATTCTCTCGGCTTGTGAAACGGGGTTAACAGACTTTTCCCCCAACTTGGAAGAGTATATCAGTTTGGGGCTAGGGTTTCTGTATGCGGGGGCGGCGAATGTGATTTGCAGTCTTTGGGCGGTGAATGATGTCTCGACCGCGATTTTGATGGTAAAATTGTATGAGGAAATGCAGACCCAGCCCTCGGTGGCGTTAGCCTTGAAACAGGCTCAAGAGTGGATGAGAGCAGTCACGAAGCAGGAGTTAACGGCGTGGCTGAATGAGCAGGACTCGGCGGGAAACCCTTATCCCAAGGCGAAACTCCGAGATAACTTGGGGTTAGGTCTTAAACGCGCCGATTACCGACCCTATCAACATCCTATCCATTGGGGGGCATTTTGTGCGATCGGAGTTTAGTCAATAATTAATAATTAATAATTAATAATTAATAATGAATTGCAGGACCCAATAATCTATTCCCAACCAGACAACCATGAAAGACTCAACCGAAACTCTGCTGATGTTCGCCGAACTTCTGGAAGCTGAACCGCCAATCCTACCGCCAGATGCTTTGGAACCCGCTAAGGAATTGGCAGCCAACTTGCAGAATCTATCTGAAGCCGATATCAATCAGGCATCAGATCTGATTATAGACTGGATGGCACGATTTCCGCAAGCCCAAAATCACTTGGAAAAAGCGCGACGACAAAGAACCCGCAAGGAAGCCAACAAAACCCGCAAGGAAGCCGACGAACTCGAAGAAGATTCTCCCGATGAAATACAATACACAATTCCCAACTTCCAAATCATCGAAGAAACGGAAACCAGGGTGATTATTACTCCGGCTCCCAATTCCTCCCAAATCTCCTTGTTTATCTATGTTCGGGAAAGTTTGAGTCAATGGATTCAAAAAAAATAATTCCCCACACGGTTTATGCTCCCAATTTGCACCTTTTCGCGTTTCATCTGTGGCGGGGATTGACGGGGGAAACGGATTCCCTTGCGCCGCACCCGAAACAGTTATGGGAAAGGGGAGATGATATTTTAGAGGCGCTGGGTTTTACGGAACGCCTCGACATTCACGGCTACCCAGACAACTCCCCAGAACCCGTCGGCTTGGAAGTTAACCTGAATCCTAAGAACCGTCTCCACCTCACGGGAACTCTGCCTAATTCGGACTTAAAAATAACGGGGAATATCTACACCCACCGACTGAATGATAGTTATAGCTTAACGGTTAATTTATGTCGCCCAGAATCGGAAAATGGCAACAAAACCCCAGAGGTCGATATTTCGTTTTGGCGCAATTTAAACACAGAAAGCCTGGTTTTTCTGCCAGATTTCATCCAAAGCTCTCTGGAACAAACATTGCTATTAACGGCATTTTTGCCAGTAAATGAACGCACAAAAAAGCCGGAAGATTTGGCAGATTTAGCGCACAGTTGCTTGGCGCAGGTAATGCCTTCCCGTAAGGTTAAACGTCCACCTTTGCACAAAATGGGGGAGTTGTTTGGTAGCCCGTTTTTTGAGTTTGGCGGTCAAGTTGTTGACGGGAATTTAGAGGGGGAAGCGCAGGTGCAACCCCATATCATCATCTTCCTGTTTCGGGACGATTTAGCCAGTGGTAAGTTGGTGGATGCTTATCGCCAATTTATCAATCTATTTTACTATCGAAATAAGGTGCTTTCCGCCTACCGGGAAACGCGGACACTGTACCGCAAAACCTACATCGCCTATACACAGTTAGAGCATAAAGTCAAGTCTTTTAAGCAAGAATTAACCCAAAATGAAACCCGTCTAGCGTTGACTGAGAGGCAACTGGAAGACCTGAAAAAGGTGTTAAAGGAATTGGCGGCGTTAGATTTGGAATATGCGCGACTGTTGCGAAACTATAAGCATTGTCGCAATACGATTAGCATCAATACGAAAAACTATCAGGTAACATTGACGGATATTTTTGACAGGCTGAGAAAGAAGGGTTATGATTTACAACAGCAGGAAATGGATGTTTTCAGGGAGTTTAGCGATCGCACTTCTCCCTATTTCCAAACCCGCATTAGTGACGAACTCAACTACTTTGTGGAGGGGTCAAGTTTAGCGGATAAAGCGATCGCCTCAATTCGTGGTATAGTGGAGATTGAACAAACCCAACGCGATCGCACCCGAGAACAACAAAACCAAAAACTCCAAGACGAAATTCAGGCTTGGGGTGTAGCCATTGGGACGGGAGCCATTATCGCTTCTACTTCGGGGTTAATGTTTGAGGAACCGAGGATTTTTCCCCTACCAGAAAATGGCGGGGGAATTTCCCATCCTTTTGCGATCGCTCTTTTCGCCAGTGTTGCGGGTGCTATTGTGGGGTGGAGTGGGACTAAATTTCTCATCTGGTTGAGTCGTCGGAAAGGGTTTCCTTTTCGTTAGGTGGTGGGGGGAAAGAAACCCGGTTTCTACCAGTCTCTCTGTTTCTCAATCAAGATTTTACCTAAGAAACCGGGTTTCTCGGTGTCTGGTGGGGGGAAAGAAACTCTAAAGAAACCGGGTTTCTCGGTGTCTGGTGGGGGTCAAATAGGAGCGATCGCTCCTGATGCTATTTTCTCCCATTGAAATAGGTCTGAAAAACCGCCTTAGCAATAGGTGCGGCGGACACAGAACCATAACCACCTCTTTCGACCAAAACTGCGATCGCAATTTCTGGTTGATCCGCAGGTCCAAAAGCCACATACATAGAATTGTTGGGGTGTCCGGGAATTTCTACGGTTCCAGTTTTCCCTCCGGTTAAAGGAATAGAACCATCATTCAAAATTCTAGCAGTTCCCTCCTTGACAGTATCAATTAATCCCTGTCGGACCACATTTAAACTACCCGCCGAAATGGAAGTTTTAATAGGTTTAGTTTCATCGGTATTAGTTTGGGAAGCCAAGAGGTGAGGTTGTACTCGATAGCCGCCATTAGCGACGGTACTGGTCATAACCGCCAATTCCAAGGGAGTAGCTAAAACCAACCCCTGACCGATCGCCATAGTGACAGTATCCGCCACATACCAAGGCTCACCATACCATGCTTGTTTTTCTTCTGGGGTAGGGATTTGACCATGATTAGCGCCATCAAGTCCCAATAAATCCAAATTAATACTACCACCAATCCCTAATTCTTTCCCCCATTTAGCAATTTGATGAGGTCCCGCCGCCATTCCCACCTGATAAAAAAAGGTATTACTACTAACAGCAAGTGCCTTTCTAAATCCAATAGTACCATAACCACTATTACTATGCTCATGAAAACTCACGCCGCCAATGGTAATAGCCCCCGCAGTGGGTACAGTTGAATTAGGGGAAAATTTACCCGATTCTATACCGGCGATCGCCGTAACAATTTTAAATGTACTACCAGAAGGGTAGCCCTGTACAGCCCTATTTAACATAGGATTCTCGCCGCTTTGTAATTGTTGCCATTGTTGTGCAGTCATCGGACCAGAGAATATATTAGGATTAAAGCTAGGATGACTAACCATAGCCAAAATCGCGCCAGTTTTCACATCTAATACTACTACAGCACCAGAGCGATCGCCTAAAGCAGTTTCGGCGGTTTTTTGTAGTTCCAAATCTAAAGTTAACTGAAGCGGCTGACCGGGTTTTGGTTGTTGAATACCTAGATCTTGAATTTCCTCTCCCCGAGAATTGACCTCAATTAATCGATTTCCCCACACTCCCTCAAGGGAAGAGTTAGCTATACGTTCTATCCCCATTTTCCCCGTTAGCATTCCCATAGGGTATTGAGGATTAGCCTTTAATTCCTGTAAACTAGCAGCGCCAATATATCCTAAAATATGGGAAGCCAGATGATTGTGTGGATAATAACGTTGAGACTCCCCGCGAACTTCTACCCCTTTAAAATACTCAGAACGTTCGGCGAGAGCAATAAACATTCCTGGGGTAATATCCTGTTTAATTAGCACAAAAAGATGGGAATTATAGCCCTTATTTTCGATAAGATTAATAATTTCTTGTGGAGTGATATCAAGAATCGGACCCAGTTGGGTAGCAATTTCCTGCCACTGTTGGGGTGACTGTTCCCTAGGCCAAATATAAACTGATCGCGCCAAACGACTGCTGGTGAGTCTTTGATTATGGCGATCGAAAATTTCGCCTCGTTTTGCCGGAATAGGAACTAGGCGAAGTCGGTTATTTTCCGCTCTGTCCCAATTGATAGCTCCTTGAATCAATTGTAAATTAGCGAGTTGAACAGTGTACAAACAAAACCCGGCAGTAATCAATAACAGCAGGATAATACCACGATGCAGACGGCCACGGTAAGACTGATGCCGCTGCGGTTTATCAGAAGTATATTGATTGTGAGGGGTAAACGGAGATTCACCAGCCATAGTTATCCTATCCAATGACCTACCTTTTATTTTTCAAAAGTGGTGTCATGAATCCGGAAAATCTATAGGCTGATTATTCCGTCGTGTAAACCTAAGGAGCAAATTGTTGTTCTTCCAGGGTGACAGGTTGTTCCGCATTTTTCTTAGAGATAATAGGGTCTAGGGGAGTTTCCACAGGAGGACTAGCGCTAGGCTTTAGAGAAGTGGAAGCATTAACAATACCACCGGAGACGATAATTTTAAATGCTTCTTCTACCGATAGGGATAAGTCGATCGCTTCATGGCGGGGAACAATAGCATACCAGCCACTGGTAGGGTTAGGAGTAGTCGGCACAAAAACACCAATCATATCTTCCGACAGGTGAGATTGAATGGTTGCATCTGCTGATCCGGTGACGAAAGCCAGAGTCCAAACTCCCCGCCGAGGATATTCTATCAGAACCACCCGCCGAAACTTATCATTTGAGTCTCTGAGGAGAGTTTCCAGAAGTTGTTTGAGGGTTTTGTAAACTGACCCCGCCAAGGGAATGCCTTGTAAAATCTGTTCACTGAGGTTAAGTAACCACTGACCAGCGATATTTCTAGCCATCAGACCAATGAACAGAATACCCATTAATGGAACAGCTAACCCCACCAAAATATTAAGTAGATTGACCAGAATGGGATTGAGGCCATCAAAAGGGTTAACTTGTTTAGGAATGCGGGTCAGAAATTTAATCACCGCTGTAGCCACGGTAATACTAAGCCAGATAGTAGTCGCCAGGGGAATTACCACCAGCAACCCGGCAATCAAATCATTTTTTAAATCATGTTTGAGGTTTTGGAACACGAGGCGTTCACTCTCCTGTTGACTAAAATGATGGGTTTGTGAAAATGGCGACTGCTTACGCCAAAGGGGTTAGGGGGACTGGCTGACTGAACCCGACAAAGAACCCCCCAGGAATTGGTAAGCCTAGAAAATGCGTTTTCGCTGTCGGTGGTTAGCAACAGATTCTACTAATCCCATGGCTAGAAAATTACTTAGGAGTGCCGATCGCCCATAGCTGAGAAATGGTAAAGGGATGCCTGTAACTGGTGCTAGTCCAATATTCATGCCAATATTTACAAATACTTGGAACATCAACATTGACAATACCCCGATCGCAATTAAGGAACCAAAACTATCCTTAGCAGTTTGGGCAATAATCACCAATCGCAGGCAAATTATCCAGAACACTGCCAAAACAATAATACAACCGATAAACCCCAATTCTTCCCCAATGGCAGAAAAGATGAAGTCGGTATGCTGTTCGGGAATAAAATCTAGCTGAGTTTGGGTTCCCTGATACAAACCTCGGCCATATAACTGTCCCGAACCAATGGCAATGCGAGATTGAATTAAGTGATATCCTGCTCCTAGGGGGTCTTGCTCTGGGTTTAAAAAGCCAATCAGTCGCTGCTTTTGATAATCTTGCAGAAACCCCCAGAAAATATCTCCTAATTTTCCGGCCCCCAAATTCATACCCAAGGCGAGAGGTCCGGTCACATACCGCCAAGGTAAACTCCACCAGCCTACAAACCCCATGGCTACAGCCCAAATGATGCCAGCAGGTTGATAGACTGTTGTTAAAATAGCTGATATAATCGGGGACAATAACAGGATTAACCAACCGGGATGGACATTGCCCCAATACAACATTCCCAGGGTAATCATACCAAAGACTAGGGAGGTTCCTAGGTTGGGTTCAATTAATACTAACCCCCAGGGAACAGCCGCGATAATCAGCATTTTGATGGTGTCTGGAATGCTGGGTATCTTGACCTCGTGCAGAAGTGCTGCCAAAACAATAATTATCCCCACCTTGGCAAATTCGGAGGGCTGGACGTGAAAACCACCAATATTAATCCAGCGTTGGGCTCCTAGGGCTGTGGTTCCGATTAATTGAACGGCAATCAGGGAGAGGTTAACGATAATATAAACTATCCATTTCCAATTGATTAGTGTTTGGTAGTTACTCTTGGCAATTATCATCGCCAGGATTAACCCTACACCTCCGGTGATCCAGTGTTGCCACCAGTCTGTCAGTCCTTGGGTAACTTCTACACTACGGATCATGATGCCGCCTAATCCGGTGAGGGCGACACAGGCGACTAATAATAACCAGTCTACTTCTGCCCAAGCTGCTAGGGGCGATCGCCTATAGCTTTTTAATCTGGCTCTGAAAAACATATAATTTTTGGCTGAACTGTTTAACTCTTAACCTACCCACGGAAACAGGGATGATTAAATCACTCAATTATCACCTTTTTTGATGGGTTCATAGAGATACTCAAAGGCGTTACCGTCCGGGTCGCGACCGTAAAAGGAGGCGGTACCGTCTCGGTGTTCGTGAATGGGGGTAATTTCTGCCCCTTGTTGTTGTAATTGCTGATAGGCTGTTTCTATTTCCGTGCGATCGCTAAACACAAACCCAAAATGGGATCTGGCTTGGTTGTAACCTGGACCCAGCAAGGCAAGTCCATCATCTCCCGCCTTCAAATAAGCCCAATCGCTATCTTGCCATACTAATTCCATACCCAAATTTTGGTAAAAACTGGCGGCGGTCTGAATATCTTGGACACAGATGGCTACATGGCCTAAGCGTTTGAGTTGCATAATCAGAAATTAGGGTTTATGGTTGCTATTCTACGAAGAAAGTGGGCAAAATCGCCCACTCTCCGACACTGTGAATGATTTTAACCTGCCTTGACCAGTTGTTTGTCAGCAGGGCGATCGCTTTGGACAGGCGCACTCAAAGCCTCTTCTAGGGATGATTTCCCCAGACGTTCTTCTAGGATATCCATCACTCCCCGTCCAAAATCATTAGGGTTCCGTTTCCAGGCTTCTAAACAGACCTCCCCAAAGAAAGACCCCAAGGGTTCCGGGTTCCATAGAAGTTTCCGGGCTGTCCAAGGCATCAAACTCATGGGATTATAATTGCGATCGAGTATACCGTTGTTAAAGGCATATTCTTCTAAATGGGTGTGGGGTTGTAAGCCAATAAAAAAGATGGCAGGTTCCACCTTATCCGCCCCAAAAATCGCCTCCAATTCCCGATGATAAGCAATGGTCTGACGGATAGTGTCAAAGGTTTCATCAATCACATTAAAGGAATAGTTGACAGACACCAAATCATTAAATCCGGCTGCTTTTAAATCTCGGCAGTTTTCTAATACTACACGCAGATTATAGCCCATCCGCATTTTTCTGACCAATTCCTGGGAACCGCTGGTGATACCGATTTCAAAGTAATTCATTCCGGTTTTAACCATCAGTTCACACAATTGGGGGGTGAGGTTATCCGCCCGAATATACGCCGCCCAATTTATATCATTCATGCCAGCATCAAGGATTTTTTGTAGCAGTTCTACGGCATCATCAATAAATCGACGGGCGGGGATAAATTGAGCATCGGTAAACCAAAAGTTACGGATTCCACGATGGTAAAGTTGCTGCATTTCTGCGACTACTTCATCAGCGGGATTAATCCGCACCTGTTTACCTTCAATTACGGTATAGACACAATAACAGCAGTTGTGGGGACAACCACGCTTAGTCTGAACACCGATATAAAAATCCCCATCCTGAAAATAGTAGTCAAACTCCGGCCAAACTTGGCTAATATAATCATAGTTACAGGCGGTTTTCTCAATATTAGTCGGTTTTTCATGAATCATGCGATCGCGTGGTTGAGTTTGTCCGACCACATAACAGCGTTCATTACTGAAGTCTTCACCCCTCAATAATTTTTCTAATAACGCCTCCCCTTCCCCTACGGAAATAATTGTGCCATCAGGGAGACTCTCCCCTAATTGTTCATAAAACACACTCACCGCGCCGCCACCTACTACCGCGCGTGCTTGGGGTTGATAGCGTCTGGCTCGGTTGAGTCCCTGCCGCACTAAACTGGTATTACGCCACAGTTCGTTATAGTAGGATACTGCTAACCGTAATCCTCCGAAAGCACCCCGCAACTTAACTAGGGGGTTTTTGGCATAGTAAAACTCAAAGGCATTTTGCAAAGGATTTCCGCCCCGTCCGCCCACGGGAGCATAAATTTGGATATCCCGCCACGAAAATACTAACAGTGTCGGCTGGAACTCGTCAATGCAGTTATTGAGGGCTAAACTATAGTCTAGGGGGGGAACAGTCCCTAGGTCAAAGATTCGCTGCTCTACAGAACCAAATAGCTTATGTACATGGTCTGCTAGGTAAACTACCCCTATGGGGAAGATGGGGTTGCAGGGGAGGCGAACGTATAGGATTTTTTGGTCCATGATTTTAAATGAGTGAATGGGTTGCTTATTAATATAACTTAACAATATAGCTGGCTGTTTTCATCTTACAATCAATGGCGAGGGCGGGTTAATGGGCTGCGATCGCTTCACTTGAGCCAGATGGGGGGATCGTCGAATATATGATAGTCGGTAGGTTACAGGCAAAAATCATGATCGATTGGTAGTCGCGATTACAGCCAATAGCGATCGCAAAATGTTAGTTTGGCTGTATACAAAACTCATATTGCAATACTCCTTAACATGGCTCAAATTCTTGATCCCGTACCCTATAACAGTCCTGGCCGAGTTCTCTGCTGCTACGTTAACGCTACTAGCAATATTCAGATTGCCAGAATTAGCAATGTCCCAAATTGGTATTTTGAACGGGTGGTATTTCCCGGTCAGCGTTTGGTGTTTGAAGCTATACCAGAAGCCCTATTAGAGATTCACACAGGAAAAATGGCTAGTGCCATTCTATCCGATAAGATTCCCTGCGATCGTCTGCAAATTGACCAAGAACTCCCACCTATTGATGAAGTCCACCCCAGTGCCGCTGCCCTAGCTTACCACGAACGGATCACAGGTCGCAGTTCTGAAGGAAAGCCCTCAGTTTTGACAACTCCGGCTTTGAGTTCTGTTGATTAACCCCTAGAGTGCGTCAGACCGAGATAATCGGAATCACCACCAGAGTATAGCAGTTCCCGGACGG
>NZ_JBIMLI010000005.1:0-59812 GCF_051859755.1 Limnospira sp. | reverse complement strand
GGATGAGGTACTTTTCAAAGCCCCTCTCCCGTATTGGGAGAGGGGTTTGGGGTGAGGGCTGTATTTCAACGCACCAGATAATCCCCATCATCGGCAGATAATCGTAATCACCACCAGAGTATAGCAGTTCCCGGACGGATGAGGTACTTTTCAAAGCCCCTCTCCCGTATTGGGAGAGGGGTTTGGGGTGAGGGCTGTATTTCAACGCACCAGAGTAGGAAAAATTGATGCACCATATAAATATCTGGCTGATTGGGTATTAAAAAAATGATGGATGTCGAAGAGATAGCATTATCAGAAAATGTGGTTTTTCGTATTTCCCCAATTGTGCGAATAACCTTGCTAAGTTTGTATGGTGCGTTGATGATTCCGCTACCATTCCTGGCTATCGTCGCCGATACACCTATTTCTCCCCAGGTGTTGTGGGGGGGTATTGTTTTAGGGGGTGTGGCTGTCTACGGGGCGCTGAGTGAGCGAGTAGTGGTGAACGATCGCACTATTGAAGTCACCTATCCGAGGTGGGTGCGAGTGTTTTGGCGGCGGGGTTGGTGTTTAAGTTGGTCAGAGGTGCGATCGCTACGTCCGAGGACCACCGGACAAGGGGGATTAGTTTATTATTTCGTGAGTGAGTCCGGGGAAGGTTATTTGCTACCCATGCGAATTGCTGGCTTTGCGAAGTTAGTGGCGATCGCGCAACAACAAACCGGAATTGATACTACTGACGTGCGACCTTTATCTCAGCCCTGGATGTATTTAATTCTGTTCTGTTGTACCCTCCTGTTAATCCTAGTCGATATTTGGACAATTGCCAACGTCTTTAACGCTTAGGTTAAATTCTCACCTTCCCCAACGCTGATCAGATGTATGATCAGATCATCCCCCATGGCAATATTGTCGGGTGGGAGTGTTGAATGAACAGAGAGAGAGTGGCATTTAATGGCATACTGGCTATTCCAAGGTAATCCCAAATATTATCGGGTGCTTGATGGTATCCGTGATTTCCAGGAAATGCCCTGGTTAGTCACCCGCTACCGTAAAGATATCAGCGTGGGGGATGGTGTATTAATTTGGAAAGCCGGAACCGCCGCCGGAGTATATGCAATTGCGGAAGTAATCGCACCCGCAGAGCCTCTCCAAGAAGTTCCCGATCGCAACTACTGGATTGATCAAACTCGCTTAGGTTATAAACCCTGCGCGCAAATCAAATTCACTACCAAGCTATTAGATAACCCCCTACTGCGGTCTGATTGTAAACAAGATCCCATCCTCCAAACCCTGTTGGTGATTCGCGCCCCCAACAGTACCAATTTTAAAGTCACAGATGAACAGTGGCGGCGAGTCCATGAGTTAACCCGTGGGAATTGATGTTAAAACTTCAGCAGGTCTCTGTCAAATCTCCAATTATCCTCAAACCTCTGTTGCTCGATATTTCTGCCTGTGTTCAACCAGGCGATCGCATTGCTTTAATGGGAGTTGCTGGGTCCGGGAAAAGTCTGTTGCTGCGATTAATTAATCGGCTAATCTCTCCCTGTAGTGGTTGCCTGTATTTCCGGGAGAGTAATTATCAAAATATTGACCCGGTTTGGTTACGCCAAAAAATCACCTTGGTTTTACCAGAACCCAGACTTTTGGGGATGAGGGTTTCGGAAGCGATCGCTTATCCCTTACGGTTGCGAAAAATGTCCGAAGATGAACTGACCACACGGGTTAATCTCTGGGTGGAAAGGTTAGCCATTCCCCCCGATATTCTAGCCCTAACTGAGGTGCAACTTTCCAGCCGAAAGCAACAATGGATATCTCTGACTAGGGGTTTAGTTATTCAACCGGATATCCTGTTATTAGATGAACCGACGGCTAACCTTAACCCACAACAGCAACAGTGTTTGGCACAAATTTTAACGGATTTTTACCAGGGGGAAAATATGGCGATCGTCGCTACTCATAACCCTGATTTTGCGCGTCAGTTCGCCACTAGGGTTTGGTATCTTCACCAGGGAGAGTTAGTTGATGACCTGCCAGTAGAACAAGTCAATTGGGCTGAATTTACTGAGGTTTTACAATCTCAAAAAACTGCAGTTTCTCAAGAGTGGGATAATCTCTAATCAACAATTATCCCCCCAAAGATGTCTGGTCGGCTATTACATAACTTTTGCTAATTCATCCCGCCAGATAAATTTAATCTTCCAAAGATTATTAAGAATTGTTACGATTTTATCGCGAATAGGTGTCAAAAAGTTGACGAGATTATGGGGGTTGTGCTACCATCAAATAAATCGCACCCAAGGGGTTACTATGTCTAGTCGCCAAAATATCGGCTAAAACCCCTATTCCGTCGCGCGAAAAGTTATTCTTCCAGCACAAATAAAAAATCACGATGCACGAGTTTTTCGGAGAGAGGCGATCGCCTTTTTTGACCCCTCTTGACAAAAGCGACATTTTGTGCATAGCCCGTCCTGAGACGGTAGTGGGAGGCGAAAATACTCCTAACTGGTGCTTTAAGTAGGTAAATATATGGATGCTGGATGCGATCGTCTATCAATGGTCCTTTTGGTTAACCTAGATACCCCATCATCAAACAGCCCAGCCCTTCTTGAGGGGTATTGGGGGAACCATTCAGCTCCCATTAGAGCCAAAACCGCTATATAATCTCAATCTCACCTTTTTCTGCCAGCGTCCAATCTGAAGCATTAGTTTTAATCAGTTTAGCCGGTCTAATCAGATTAAACTGCAACGGATTATTCCGGGTATTACCATGACAATCAAACAAAACCTTGCCCGAACTATCGTACACAGCCTTATCCATTTTTTTACTATATTTTGGAAATAGCCAAAACTCCGAACTATTTCCTGTAGTCGCAACAGCTTGGTATGAACCTTTGGTAGCGGCATTCAAAATTAGTGGTTGCGCGGTATTGCTACGGCGCTTATTGTACATTTCATCCGTTTCATCAACTGCTACTGTGGATACATTATGAGACCAGGAATCGTTATTATTATAGTCATTAACAATCTTTTGTATTTCAGGTGGCAATTGGTTTTTAATGGGCTGATTTTGCTCATAAACAGGCGTTGGATTTAGTAAACTTTCGATTTCAGATTCAAGTTTTGCTTTGTCAGATTCGAGCGTTGATTTATCGATTTTTAAGTTAAATATCTGATTTTCTTTGACCTGCAACTCTTTGCGATAAGAGGCGATTTCTTCTTCTTGTTGTTGTTGTTTTCGCTTTAAATCTTCAACCTCCTGCTGCAAATTGCTTGTAGTTGTCTGCCATTGAGTATAATTACTATTTTGCCGAGCCAAATCCTCGACCTGCTGTTTTAGAGATTGATTAGAATTATCTAAATTAGTGACTTGATCATTTAATTCTTGCTTTTGATTTTGTAGGGTTGCAAGTTGTCGTTCATAATCGGATGTCAACTGTGGCGATACTCCCCCTAAATTTTGGTTATATCCGGGAGTCTGATTTGCAGTCGCCGCAATACTATCCAAGGTTCGTTTTAACTCTTGCAGAGATGCGATAATTGCAGCCGAACTAGAATAGTTTTGAAAATATCCTGGAAGTAACCGTGACAATGAATTGTTAATTGAAGATTGAATATCATGAAGTGAAAATGAAGCACTATCCCCTTTTTTATAAAGACCTAATACATTGTCATTGATAATTTTTAAATCTTGTGATGAATTTGAAACCATGTTATTGAGCGTATCTTCAAGAGAGGCTAGGCGCTGGGTAATCTTTGTATATTCATTAGGAGGACGTGAGCTTTTTGTCTGTGGAGATTGAGGAGGTTGTCCATTTGGGGTCTGAGGCTGTCTTCTTGGTGGACTGATTAAACCAGGCTTGTATAAATAGATGAGTATAAAAATTATAACTAGAGTAACTACTATTATAATTATAGTGACTACTATAGTAGCCAAAATTTGCGGTACAGAATTATTGGCGTTGGTATCTTTCGATGGCGGTTCTTGAACTTGCTGAGATGCCGGATTCGTTTCTGATACAGAAGGTGACTGAGTTAATTGTTGGTTGGCAAAGGATTGTTGGATTTGACCCAACTCCATGTTGATGTCCGATAAAGATAATGTCAATGAATCTATATCTATATCGGCAAATTCTAGGGTGGAATTTAATCCACCATTTAAGCTATCAATTAGTTCCAAGATGCCATCAATTATATCGATGTTTGTTTTTATGATGTTCCTAGAAATTTGACTAATATTCAACAGTTGATTATCAGTCTCCCACCTCTCCCAACTCTCTTTAAACTCCGACCACCGACTTGGAAAATCTGCCGGAATAGGGCTAATATCATTCCCCTGAATACCCCTATTATCCATCTCATAGCTACGAGCTTTGAGACTTGATTCAAGATTCTGAATTGTCTGGGTTAGCTCCTCCAAAGTGTTCAAAGGGGCTGAACGAGCGTTGGCGTTTTCTGTAGCAGGAGAGATGGCGGGTCGTTGGCTGCTACCCCTGTCGGGCGGTTGTGATGTGCAGCCACCCAGAAGGCTGATAGATAAAACCGCCACGGAAAGTGTCTTCAAGAGAAGTTTCTGATTATTCATGGGTTGGATTTACTTGATGTTGTCGAGTAAAACTTTCAGGGCCAAAATAAACGGGGGTTCCTTGCGAATATCATCGACATTACCTGTCATATCCAGCAACTTGACATCAAGGGTTCTCTTGGTATCATGCAACAGCCTTTCCCGTTTACTTTCATCTTTATATACTTCTAGAGGCTTAATGCTTTGGATTCTTAAATCAGTTAATGCCTTATGAAAGTCCTCCAGAAAATTTTCTAAGTAAGTCAGTTGCTCAACCTTAAATGTATTGACTGTATCGGGAAGTCTTAGGCGATCTGTCCAATTAATTGGTTCTCCATTGACCAGACAATCTTCGCCAGCAAACGGCTCTTCATCTTCTTCTTCAAGCCCCATTAGCCGTGTTTCTCTTTGATCTAACACCAAACCACAAGCCACTTCTGCCTTGGGTCGATTGCTCAAAACCGTTTTTTCTCGTGTATCGGCGAAACCCGATCCTTTGCTTAACATCCGGCTGAATAAACGATGAGCCTCGCAGTCTGAATCAAACAGCCCCCCAGGTGAAAGCCAGTGGAAAATACGGCAACCATTGCCCCCAATATAAACGGGTGTATTATCTAGGCGATCGTATTTTCCTTCTAAGTGCAGAGCTTGTAAAATTGAGCCGACATAGTAATATAACCCAGAAATCCCGATCGCCGTTCTCTGTAAGATGTATTGCAAGTCCGGATCATCATCTATCAAACCTCGCTGCTTCCTCAGCCATTCTTCCCCTTTACCCGACAGAACCGCATTCAACTTGGCATAAAAGGCTTCCTCTTTGGTTCCCTTGGCGAGGTCGTCAATATTATTCTTAAATTGCTGCTGGACAAATCGGGGTTTCTGTTTGACGAATTGGGAGAAGAGCAAATTCCCCGCCAACAAAACAGAGCATTGGTGAATGAGTTGACGCCCCACCCAAATGGAGATATCAGAACTGCCTCCCCCCATGTCAATGCAGGTGGTATAAAGCAAGTCTTTTCCTTCTTGAGCATCAAAGTAGTGGGCTAAGGCAATACTTTCCGAGCGGTAATATTTTCCTTCCCTCGGAGGTAATGGCTCAGATTGGAGTCCGGTTTGGCTGGGTAAATCTTGAATGATTCTTTGCCAATTGGCATTATATTGGCTTTTATCGTTGGGGGAAAAGGAAGATGGGTAGGAAAACGTCCATCGGAGGATTCTCACCTGATTCATGGTCGCTTCGGCAGCGATCGCCAAAGCTAAATATTCCAAAAATCGTAGGTTGTCGTTGAGGTTGTCTCGTTTCCACTTCAGGTCTGTTTTAATGTCATCATGATCGGGATTATACATATCCAGATTTTGGGATTCTGGAATATAGATCCGACCATCAAAAATTCGTTGTTGTTGTCCTCTCGTTCCTTGGGTTGTGAGTACCGTTGCCAGGGGGAACTTCTGGGGAGTAGGAGAGAAGAAATATTGATAAAGTAAAGCCGAACGCTTCCCCTGGATGGCTGTTACTTGCAGATTTAAGGGCGATAGTTCCAGAGGTTTTGCTGTCTTGTTGATGCTATAGTAAACGTTGGTGAATGAAGTGCCAAAATCTACCCCTACAGTCCAGGTTTTATTGGGGTTTCCGTCTGGGATTCTTGGTGGCGTTCGCAAGAGGATAACTCCCAAAATTAAGTCGGGGTCTTTTTCTGATTGGCAGGTCACAAATCCGGGAAAACTTGGCAGTCGGCTCAGTTGAAATTCATCAATAACAGGGGGATGTACTGCCTCTACATTCGGAAACTGTACTCGGAAAGTTTTATCTAATTTAGAGAAGTAGTAAAAGGCATAATACTCTCGCCATCCGGGGGCTTGGAAATTTGGCCAAACTTCCAGGACTGGAACCTCCTTTAAGGCATGGTCTTCGATAATGGGATACTCTCGCTCAATGCGATACTCTCCCTCAGACAAGGGCAGAGTGAGGCTGACTTGTACTCCCGGTGTCGTTCCAATTTGAGTGGGTTTCAGTTCAATTTTGCTAATTAGTTCCTCTGGAGTAAAGTAGTTGAGGAGTTGGGGATTGATGGGAAGGAGGGGAGTGAGGTGATGTTCGTTGTTCTCCGAATCTAAATAGATTACATTTTCATATCCCTGGGGCATTAGTCCGCCGGGTAGTTGATTGGCTTCTTCGATAAAATAGAAGTCTTTTAAAAATATGTCGGCGACGCAGAGATAATCTTCATTGGCTTTGAGCTTTCTTTTAAACTCCTCTAGGTTGAAGTTGACCAAACTGGTGTCGTAGATCCAGATATCTTTCTCTTTTTTATGAATCCATTGATCGGTCAGGGTTTGGCGATCAGGAATAATGTATAGAACTTTTTGACCAATATTCGTTCGGGGCATCAACTTGATGCTAGAAGGCATGGGTTTCGCCCCAATCGGGGTATTAAGTGCTTGTAATGGTCCTCCCTCAATGGGAACACCAAAATAATTACCTTTTTGAGAGGATCTGAGGCGTTGACCTGCTGCTGGCGAGGCTCCCAGGGCTGTTGCTAAGTCGTCTTGAAATTCCTCAACCAGTTCTGTGATTCTTTGGGCATAGACTCCTGAACAAGTTTGGACTTTAGTTTTCAGGTTATTCAGCCACAGCCACAGTTGTGTTTTTTCGTCCTCTGTCAGGTGATCTTCTGGGGTAAGGGGCGATCGCAACTTTCCTTCCTGCCACCAAGGCAAGCCAGTCCAGTCCCCATCAGCACTCGGACATAGGAGGGTACTGGGGGAAGTCATCCCCACTGGGCGATCGTTCCATAAAAACAGAAAAATCTTTGTCCAAGGATTAGTTCTACCCCCATCTAAGGAATAAACACTCCTGTTTCGATTGGGAATCAGTTCCAGCAAAGAACTGATCAATTTATCTTGAGGATGCAGAGTCAAATCTAAAAATTTGGCGCGAAGGTCAAATCCTTGGACTTCTGCCAGAGCGATCGCCGCTAACATTCCTTTCCATTGGTCTTTAAAGGCTGCACGGAGGGGATGGGGACTATTGTCCGTCAGCATCGTTTCGACCCACAGGGGACGCGCCCAGATATCGGGAATTGAACAAACATTTCCCGTTTCTTTACCTTCTGGCAAGGCGAGGCTGTTCGCCAGGCTATCGAATGTTACATCGGTGCGACGTTGCCACTGTCCATATCCGTCCGTTCCGACAGACGCACCGGGTTTTAAGGGAGGCAGAAATAATTGGGTTGCAGGTTGAGCAGGATTTTGTACCATGATAATTCAATGATGAAAACTGAATGATTTACAAATCGCGATCAATAATTTTATAGAGTGATTTTGCCAGACCAATTGCCCCTCTATTATCGGGCGTATCTATATCCCTGGGGTTGAGTTTAGATAAAATATCGTTTATTTCCTTGGTTTTCTGGTCTGGAACTAGGTTAGAAAAATCCTTTCTTTTCATCTTGATAGAACCATCTGTGTTCAAAATAGAACCATCTGTGTTCAAAAAAACCTCCCAATTAAACCATTTAATCGACGGTTCAGAACGGCCGATCGCACCCAGCCATTGCAAGTAATTGGTACACCAATCGCTAATGGTTTTAATCTTATCTTGTTCGGTCGTATCTTTTAGCTCTTGGGGTTTAAAGAATTTGAGAGACCAGACTACTTCTTTAGGTTTTTCCCGAGCGTGTTTGAGCTCGGGGGCGATCGCCGCCAGCCATGTCAAGGCGAATCGAGTCGCCGCCACCACCCGGCTTCGCACCAGATTGAATTCGGGAATATCGTTCCAAGTCAAGGCCTCCGGTTGTTCTCGATTCAGCAGCATCACCTGACGTTGTGCAGGTTTGTTTGTCACTAGAAAATCCCGGAGTGCTAACGCCCCATAAAATTCCAGAAAATGGGGAGGATTCCGCTGATTGTTCCCTCCGGGACTAAAGTTTTCTACAGATGAAAACCTGGGCAGTCCGAGCATATAAACACTATCAAACTTGAGTTCAGTTTGGTTGGCATAGTACCGCAAAGCTGCCTCCGTTTGGAGAATAAAGTCCTGCGATCGCGCAAAGACCGTTTCATCTTGCAACTTCTGGGGTGCATTAAATTGGAAGTAGGGGAGCAAGAGCAAGCAGCCAAATTTAATTTTTCCGAGTAAATTTTGCCCATCCGGTCCCAGCTTGTTGGCCAGCAATCGCCCCAGGGTGGGCAACCCAGCCGCCCCGGTACCACCAAAAATCGAACCGCACAAAAACACCTTCGGTGACTTCCCGCCTTCTGATCCGAGACTGTTTGCATTAATCTGTTCGATCAGAGCGTTCCAGTTGGCATCCTCTCTCCCTTCTTGGGTCAACTGGCTGATAATAGCCGCACCGATGGCGGGTCTGCCTCTAAATCCTTGCGTGAGGCGGAGTTTGCGTTCATCCTCCGTGTAAAGAACATCAAACAAAAGTTTTCTCTCGTCTTGATCTTGATTGTATGGGAAGGTATCTTTGAGGGTCGCATCCGTCCGTTCAAAAACAGACCATGCTCCACCTTGAATCGGATCGATGTTTGAACTCATCCAGGGTCGGGATGGATGGACATTAAAATGTTGGCGACAGTTTTGGTAAATCGTCCGGGTGGTGTTAGTAGCGGAGGCATTGCCATTTCCCGTATCAGGATCGATTAACAAAATTTGCAAATCTTCGCTCTTCTGGTTATGGGAAAATAAACCCACTGCCGCAGCATGAATCATGGATTCAACCAGTTTGGCTCCCGTGCCACCAATAGCAATAATATAAGCAGTCATCAGTTTAGTATATCCTCAAAACACGGCGAATTTCAAAGGCTAACGGCACCACATGGGCTAGGTTTGAAGGAGTCGATACGGCAGTGGAAAGCCAGAACGTCAACACCATATTGAGGAGCAGGAACCCCACCAACCAGGGGAATGCCGCTGTGCTGCCTTTTCCGAATATCCAGATACTGCCGATTAGACTCAGCAGCGGCATCAGCAGCACAATCCACCATTTCAACATCGCCGATTTGGTGTCTTTCCTCGGGTCGAAATGTCGCCTCATTTGGACAGCCATGACGTACCAAATCATGCTGGCAATTAATGAGACTACCCATACAATCAGGGAGGCCCTCTCAAAGATACTCGCAACCCACCTTGTCGGATCGACATCCCATAAAGCAATAGAGCCATGCCTAAACAGCCAGCTTTGAATGGGAACTACAATAGCGCCCGCCGCGATCGCCAAAAACCATCGCAATATTTCTAGCCCGCGACCTTCCAGATTAATCATTTTTGCGAAATTGCTAAAGCAGTAATTTGTACTGTCTTGAGTATTTGGTGATATGATTTTTATATCATGGTACACAAAATCTATTTTTTATTTTGTATATTTTGATACATTTTATATTTCGTAACACAAAACAGGGCCTAGAAAAAGCGGGAGTTCTTACCATGCTGAAAAAGGGATGTCAAGTGGCAATGATGATTTTCTGTCTGTCTCTGGCTGCTTGTGCGCCAAACCAGATCACCAAAGATTGCGACTTGCCGGGGATATGGGTGGAAACCCAGGAGGTAAGCAGTTCGATTACCCCCATTATCCAAATTGATGGTACTCCCTCTATGCAAGGATTTGTGACGATTCCCACCAGTCGCTACATTCGCACTCTCAGGCTAATTGATACGGTTGTCACCACGGCTTTTCCTAATTCTCAACCACCTCAATACTACCGTTTTGGCATGGCAAGAAGCCGATTCACGGATGAAAGCTCTTCCTTAAGTGCACAAAAACCGTGGTTTTATGATCGTACCCTTGAACAATTGTTAGATGCTGATCTGGATGTGGCGATCGCACCTGTGGAAGGCAACCCTAGAGAGCAAATTTCCATTATCATAGTCGATCTGTATCAGCAACATGGGGAAATTTCTAGAGTTCTCAATAGCTTGAGAGTCAACTACTTGGACAAAGGACTCGCTGTCGGCATTTTAGCGGTTAAGAGTGAATTTGATGGAATCGTCTATGATATTGGACTGAACCATGAACGGTTTGAGTACCGGACGACACAAAATCAACCGGAAGGTTTCCAGCCTTTTTATGTTTTGGTGTTGTCAACCTATGAAAATGTAGCCCGTTTTTTCGATCGCATAAAAACCGCCAGTCAGAGTGAAGGTTTAAACTTTACAGATGATAAGTTTGTGATTTTTTATCCTCGCTTTTTATCCGAACCATTGAGATTAAATATCGACCCCAATCCGGGCAACTTTAATGTCGATGGTATTCGACGATTGCATACCATCAATGATGGCAACGTCATGGTTTCAGTAAGCGATCGCCAAACCACAGAAATTTTGATGTTGACGAATCCCGACATCCAGGACAAGAAGATTCCCTATCAAATTCCTTATCAAGGTTTACCTTATTTACTGCCGATTAATGATATCCAAGTAGAAGTTTCCCCAAGCATCTATAACTCCGAGGATAGGAGTTTTGTTCCGTTTAATTCCAATCCCCTCCAATTCCATAACTGGAATATCGACAGCAATAAATTGAATTTCGATATCAACTTTAATACCAGGGTTATGACCAGTGGAGTTTACTGGTTTACCGTCGATTTATCACCTAAAAGTCTGCAATCACCCCCTTGGTGGACTGAATGGAATCTACGGGAAAATGAACCCTTCAAGGGGGGTACAACCTATAATTTATTGCCTTTTATGGAAAGCTTAAAAAAGCTGAACTTAGAACTCCACCAAAATACAGGAATGGGTCGATTGTGCTACCTTATTCACCAAAATTTTTAGGGATGCAGTTACCTATAAACAACCCAATCGCCTGATACTTTGTTAGCCAGATTAAGCATACCCCTAAAATACTCCTAACTGGTGCTTTAAGTCACGAATAGCCGCGCTGGTATTACGCTGATAGGCAATTTCTAAACATCCAGCCACGACATCACCAACGTTCACCTCTGGAAAGTATTGGCTTTGGGATTTCACCTGATACTCATCCCCTTGCAGTTGGTAAATCCACAGTTGTTGTTGACGAAATAACCACAGCTCCGGGACTCCATAGGGGAGATAATCCAGAACATCTGAATAGCTGGTGACATCGATTTCCAAGACTAAATCCGGCGGCGGGTCGTTGCACCAATCAATCCGTTCCTTACCCGAAACTGCACGCCAATGGTTAATATAAAAGCAATAGTCCGGTTCGATGCCGCTTTGTTCTGGCAGTTCCATGGTCACTGGAGTAAACGAATCATACTCCCGCCCTGTCCAATCGAGCAAGACTTTGATGATGTCTGCAATCAGACTGGCATCTCGTCCGTGTTTGGGTAGGGGAGACATCAGCAACACTTCTCCAGAACGATACTTAATTCGGGGAATAGAACCGTCACCCCGGCTCAAACATAATGTCTGATAATCCTGCCAGGTTCCCGGTAGCTTGACGACACTGCCTGCTGGTAGTTTAATCTCTTCGGGAGAAATGACTGCATACATGATTGGGTCCCTCAAAGGGGGTCAACTATTACCTTCCAATGTTAAACCTTTCCCCAGACCCTAGAATTATCCCCCCAAAGATGTCTGGTCGGCTATTCCATAACTTTTGCTAATTCATACCGCCAGATAAATTTAATCTTCTCAAGATTATTAAGAATTGTTACGATTTTATCGCGAATAGGTGTCAAAAAGTTGACGAGATTATGGGGGTTGTGCTACCATCAAATAAATCGCACCCAAGGGGTTACTATGTCTACTCGCCAAAATATCGGCTAAAACCCCTATTCCGTCGCGCGAAAAGTTATTCTCCCAGCACAAATAAAAAATCACGATGCACGAGTTTTTCGGAGAGAGGCGATCGCCTTTTTTGATTCCTCTTGACAAAAGCGACATTTTGTGCATAGCAGGGGAACCGAAAGGGCGAAAAGGGGACTGGGAGGGCTGTCTAGGGTAATCTTCAATGGTTGATGATTAATTGCGATCGCCCTGTTCACCCCTTCACTCTAGCGCGTACCTTCGGGTTGAGCTTTCCCCCCCAGAGTGTTTTAGAAAACTTCTCAGGCTGAACTATCCAGTCGGGCGAAACAGTTAAAAGCCGCCGGAATTTATCATATTTAAGCACTGGGTATGATGACTTTGATTTCAGTCTGCCAATTAAAATCATCTGCATTAAATGTATATGGTTTGCTCAGTTGATACCATAGATATCACTTCTGGCGATCGCGTCTTTTGCGCCAATATCGGCTACCAACCAATCAAATTCTCGTTCTATTTCTGGCAATTCTCCTCTGGGGATATCTTGGGGGTGAATTAAATGGGAGGAGAATGCGTCCTTTTGTCGGGCTACCAATCTGAACGCCGCCACAATTTCTTCGATCGCTGTAATTTGTTGAGGCGTGAGGTCGCTTACATCAATGACTTTAGGGTTCATCGCGGGTTGGGAAATGTCGAAAATTACCACAGTTATTATGGTAGCAGTTCTCCAGACAGGTGGGAACCATCAATCCCATCATAGCGATCGCGCCTCCGTAGTTATTTTGACTCATCTCTGTCTCCGCTGGTCTGCTAATTACATAACTTATGCTAATTCATCCCGCCAGATAAATTTAATCTTCCAAAGATTATTAAGAATTGTTACGATTTTATCGCGAATAGGTGTCAAAAAGTTGACGAGATTATGGGGGTTGTGCTACCATCAAATAAATCGCACCCAAGGGGTTACTATGTCTACTCGCCAAAATATCGGCTACAACCCCTATTCGGTCGCGCGAAAAGTTATTCTCCCAGCACAAATAAAAAATCACGATGCACGAGTTTTTCGGAGAGAGGCGATCGCCTTTTTTGACCCCTCTTGACAAAAGCGACATTTTGTGCATAGCAGGGGAACCGAAAGGGCGAAAAGGGGACTGGGAGGGCTGTATAGGGTAATCTTCAATGGTTGATGATTAATTGCGATCGCACCCCTTCTACAACGCGGTTCATTCCGACAGAATTAGAGGCTTTAAACAGAACGCGATCGCCCGGTTTAAGGAATGCGAGAACCTTGTCAATCATCAGTTGATGAGCTTGGGGAGAACCGAGGTCTTGAATATCAATAAAATCGATTACCATAGCGCCCTCAGCCATAGCTTGAGCCTCAGCCAAATCAGCCAAAATAAATAAACCATCTAAATTGAGCCTTTGAGTTTCCGCCCCAACTTGCTGATGAAATTCAAGCGATCGCTCACCCAACTCCTTCATAGTACCCAACACTGCGATATGACGATTACCGGGAGTTTCCGCCAACAATTTTAACGCCGCCAAAGTTGATTCTAAACCCGCATTATAAGTTTCATCTAACAACAGAATATCCTGAGCCAGGTGGTAACGTTTAGCCCGTCCCTGTGGCATTTGTAGGGATAAGCCGGTGCTGAGGGGTGCATAAAGTTCTTCGGCGGAAGTTTCCCAACCAGCGATCGCCCTAAGCACAGCCAAAGCCGCCAAAAAATTAGAGGCATTATGGGAACCCGGTAAAGGTAAAGGCAACTCTATACCTGCCACGCGGATAGTTTCATGTCCTAATAATTCCCCCTGTAAAATCCCCCCTTCCAAACCATAGGTAATAGTTGTTCCCGACCAAACTTGAGTCGCGGTTGACATGAGGCGGCGGTTATCATGATTAAGCACAGCGATTGATGTATCGGGCATTTCCGCCAGCAATTCACACTTAGCACGAGCGATCGCATCTTCCGAACCCAAACGGCCGATATGAGCAGTTCCCACATTGACAATTACCCCCACCGTAGGACGGGCTATGCGAGTCAAGTCAGCAATTTCTCCCGGTCCGCGCATAGCCATTTCAATGACAGCAAAATCATGATCCGAGCGCAATTCTAGGAGAGTTTTCGGGACTCCTATTTCGTTGTTGTAATTCCCGAAGGTTTTGTGAACCTTACCATGATGAGAAAGTACAGCGGAAATGAGTTCTTTAGTAGTAGTTTTTCCCACGGAACCCGTCACGCCAATTATAGGAATAGAAAAGCGATCGCGCCAACTGCGTGCGAGGGTCTGATAAGCGCGTAAAGTATCAGCCACTGGAATTAAGGGAAATTCCGGGTGAGAGACAGCAAATTCCCGATTAACCACCGCACAAAGGGCCCCTTTAGCGATCGCCGCCACGACAAAATCATGTCCATCAAAGCGATCGCCCTGCAATGCCACAAATACCTCTCCCCGTTGGAGGGTACGAGTATCAGTTGTGATACCAATCACAGGAAAGTTATTAGACACATCACAGGATACTTCCCCATTTACTGTTAAAATCTGCAACAGTTGGGTCAGGGTAAACAGCTCAGACATAATTTATCGCATCTACTCGCATCAATAGGAATAAGTAACCAAAGATAATTTTGGCAATCACCCAGAGGTTATAGTCAAGATTACCATGGTTGCATTTAGCCCGAAAGTCATGATAATCTGTGGATTCCTATTATCCCCAATTATCAACTTGGTCGTGCAGTCTAAGTTTGCCATAGCAACTATATAACCCTGAGTTCAATGAATAATATAGCAGGCGATCGTCATAATCGACCGATATCCCCCGAAGAACAGCAACTATATAATCACTGGCTAGAGCAGGTGGAAACCGAAAGTACAGATATCCTGGTTGAGCGCTTTCGGTTGCTTTTTATTCAAGGAACAGGCTACCCCGATCATCACATAGCGCAAGTGATGCGGAAGTTGTTACGGGCGAAACACATTGAGGGTGACTTTAATTTTATCATCAACCGATGTTGCTACATTCTGAGCAACAGATGGCACACCAACCCAGAACGCCGAGCAGCTATTTATCGCTTAGTTCATCTCTTTGATAGCCAAAAGTCCGTTTCTGCTGCGCCTTCTGCTATCAAGTCCCGATACATTCAGCAACTATCTTATTTAGTTAACAACTTCCGAACCAGCCCCCAGTATCAAACTATGAAACGGTTTGCTGAGGTTTTGTGCGAGCCATTACAGTCTAGCCCCAATTTAATTGAGACTCAACCCCTGAGAACCCTAATTCCCCGTTATCCATACTTATACCGATATTGTCTAATTAGCGATGATAGTCCCTACGAACATCAACAAATGATTCAGACAATTAAGCTACAGAAACAGAAAAAATTTGAACTGGAATTGTCTAAATATGCCTTGTATCAAATCAGACAAAACGCGCGCTCTGCTAAAGGACAAGAACAGACCACTACCGCCACCATGGCTGCGACTAACCCGACACTCCTGAGCGACAAGGAGCTATTTTTGGCTCTGCAACAATTTGTCGGTAAAGTTCAAGGGTCAAATACCTATCGAGACCTAGCCCATAGTTTGATCTCCCATAGCAATTATAACCAAACCTTTAGGGAGTTTAAATCCGATTTATATGAATACCTCCGTGATAACTCTTTTAAGTCAAGTTACCTGAACAGACAATTTTACGAAAAACTGTATAAGCAGTTACAAAATACTATCCCCCAAAGTGATGATCAACCTTTTAGTGAGTTCTTAATGTTAAGAACCTGCTCTCAACTGTTAAACTACCTGGTGGTGGAAAGCCCCCAAAAACCTCAGCATTTTGTATTTATCGATCTGATTGCCAATATTGGTCCGACCCTTATGGTCAGCTTGTTACTGAAAATTGTGCTGCTGTGTCGTCAGGTGAAGCCTTCCCTAGAAAAACGGTTCGCAGTGCTATTCAACCATTATGAATCATCCTCTACCCAAGGGCTACAGTGGCTGGTGAAGGTTCTGGAAAACTTGAATGTGGCTTTGACTACCAATTTTGGCAAAGTTGACCTGTCCTTTATTCGCTAGGGAAACCAAAGAACAGGGGGAAGAAAAGGCGATCGCATAGTGATCAAAATCATTGTTGTCGATCAGAAATTTTGTGATAGAATTGTCGGCGTGAGTCAGCTTCGGTTCTGTACTTCCCAAACGGTTACAGATCTACTTACAGATTCTGCCTATTCTGTGTCGGCAGGTATTGCTCCGAAACTGAGTTATGTCAAGCGTGTTAATGTTGGAGTCATTCCATGTCGATATACGTCGGTAACTTGTCCTATGACGTTACCCCAGATGATTTAAGCGAAGTTTTTGCTCAATACGGAACAGTTAAACGGTCAATGATCCCTACAGACCGAGAAACTGGGCGATCAAGGGGCTTTGGCTTTGTGGAAATGGTTAACGAAGATGAGGAAACTAAAGCCATAGAGGCCCTCGACGGGGCGGAATGGATGGGTCGTTCTCTAAAAGTCAATAAAGCCAGACCGAGAGAAAACAATAAACAGCGCGGAGGTTTTAAGCGGGATTATTAGTAAAGATAAGCCACAATAATAGAGAGACGGGTTTTGCGGAGTTAGCAGAACCCGTTTACTTTATCCCTCAACTGTTGTCAACCCTGGGTTTCTCTACCCATTGTTTCCGATGAGCATAGATCAAGAACTAGACAATACTATTTCGACTTTTGCTGATATTGAGGCTGAGTTAAACCTGCGTCATGCTCAAGATGTCCTGCGGGACTTGGTGAAAAATCTCGACTTGACCTCCTCAGAACGTCAGGGACTCGAATCTGATCTCAGTGGTTTACAACAGATGCTTGATAAACTAGAGCATACCTCTATACAAATTGCTGTTTTTGGTATGGTGGGGCGTGGTAAATCTTCGATTTTGAATGCCTTATTGGGTCAAACAGTATTTGCTACGGGTCCCACCCATGGTATTACTCGCACTACAGAGGCTAAACCCTGGCAGGTGGAAGGAGAAAACCCTACCGGCGCAATGTCTTATCGTATCTCTCAGGTGGAACTTATTGATACACCCGGTATTGATGAGGTTGACGGTCAGACCCGCGAACAAATGGCGCGTCAGGTGGCGGAAAAAGCTGACTTATTATTATTTGTGATTGCCGGCGATATCACCCAGGTGGAATATCAAGCCCTCTCCTGGCTCCGAGATGCCGGAAAACCAATGCTTTTGGTATTTAATAAGATTGATCAATATCCCCCTGGCGATCGCCAAGCTATTTATGAAAAAATTAGGGATGAGAGAGTGCGGGAATTACTCTCTCCTGATGAAATTGTCATGGTAGCCGCTTCTCCCTTGGTGGCTTCGGCGGTGCGCCGCCCTGATGGTAGTTTTCAAACTCAATTGAACCGAGGGGAGCCTCAAATTAATGACCTCAAATTAAAGATTCTCGATATCTTACACCGGGAGGGTAAATCTTTAATCGCCCTTAATACTATGCTCTATGCGGAAGATGTTAATGAGCAGGTGGTGCAGCGCAAACTCGAAATTCGCGCCGATCAAGCCCGTAGTGTGATCTGGAATGCTACCATTACTAAGGCAGTGGCGATCGCTATTAATCCCCTCACCGCTATTGATTTGCTTAGTGGGGTGGCTATTGATATCACCCTGATTTTAACCTTATCCAAGCTCTACGGCATCCCTATGACCCAACGGGGAGCTTTAGATTTACTCCAGAAAATTGCCCTCAGCATGGGCGGTATTGGAGCCAGTGAGTTGATTACTAATTTGGGCCTGAGTTCCCTTAAAGGTTTGCTGGGAGTTACAGCGCCTGCTACCGGGGGCGCAACCCTCGCTCCCTATTTGTCTGTTGCTGTGACTCAGGCGGCGGTGGCGGGGGCCTCTACTTATGGTATTGGTCAGGTCACAACTACCTATCTCGCTAACGGTGCTTCCTGGGGAGACGATAAGCCTAAAGCAGTAGTGAGGCGGATTCTGTTATCATTGGATCAAGCCTCTATTTTGGGCCGTATTAAGAACGAACTATGGATAAAATTAGGGTTGGAGGCATCAAATTAGCCGTAGCGCAGGTATTCTCCATTATGGATGAACTAGCTGACTTCACTCTCTAAATATGATGGGTAGTATTCCAGAGCAAACCTTGAAAGCAGATATTTTGGTGGTTGATGATCAGCCGGAAAATCTGCATCTTTTGTCTTCTTTGCTTCGACAGGTTGGTGATCATGTTAGACAGTCTCTTAATGCCGAGATGGCTCTGACTTCTGTTCAGGCTAAATTGCCAGATTTAATATTGCTTGATGTCCGCATACCTGGGATGAGTGGCTATGAGTTATGTCGCCATTTAAAAAATAGTGAAAATACTAGCAAAGTCCCGATTATTTTTTTGAGCGCCCTTAATGATATTGACTCGATTATGGCGGGTTTTCAAGTGGGCGGTGTAGATTATATTACCAAGCCTTTTCATAACTCAGAAGTCCTGATCCGAGTTAATACACAACTGCGACTTTATCAACTGCAAAAACAACTGGAACTGCAAAATCAATCCCTCCAAGAACAGATCCGCCTCAGTCAGATATATTTACACGATCGCCAGGTAGCAGAAGCACGGCGAAAACTCTTAGAAAAAGCGATCGCCGCTACCCAAAATGGCGTGGTGATTACTGACCCTAATCAACCAGATAATCCTATTATTTATGTGAATGCTGGCTGGGAAAGACTCACGGGTTATGCAGCTAATGAAGTCATCGGTTCTAACTGTAGATTTCTTCAGGTAAACCAACGAGATCAACCCGCCCTAGATGATATTCGACGGGCGATCGCGGAAGCCGAAGAATGTCGCGTCATTCTCAAAAACTATCGCCGAGATGGTACAATTTTCTGGAATGAATTGTTTATTTCTCCAGTCAGGAATGAACCGGGAGAATTAACTAATTTTATTGGTATTCAAACTGATGTCACCGAGCGCAAAAAATCCGAAGAAGCCCTAGAAAGGTCAAGAATTGCCCTCAAAAAAACCAACCAAGAATTACAACGCCTCGCCCTTGATGACGACTTAACTCAAGTAGCTAACCGTCGCCGTTTTAATGAATATTTAGCCTATAATTGGCATCGTTGCGCTAGGGAACAAGAACCGATAGCTTTAATTCTCTGTGATGTAGATTATTTTCAACCCTATAATGATACCTTCGGACATCAAGCCGGAGATGATTGTTTACACAAAATAGCCAGAGCAATTTCTGGCGCTATTCAACCGTTCAGTAGATTTGGTGGCTCGTTATGGTGGCGAAGAATTTGTGCTATTATTCTGCCGAATACACCCATCAACGGTGCGATGAAAGTGGCTGAACGTATCCGTAAGCAAGTGGAAAATCTCCGTATTCCTCACCCCAGTTCTAAAAGTAGTAATTATGTTACCGTCAGTCTGGGTGTCGCTTGCCAAATTGCTCATTCTGAGTTATGCGTAGATAGTTGAATCGCTCAGGCTGACGAGGCTCTCTATCAAGCTAAAAATCACGGTCGGAACTGTACTGTTATGGTTGAGTCTCCCAGTTGTGAATTGTTAAAAATTGACGATAGCAATCCCATGGGTTTACCACCCCATGCAAATATCACACCCTTATTATAGAATAGGGGATAGTTTTTTGTGCTGTGATTAAAATAATGCCTAGGCTGTCTATTTGCACTCTCTCACCTTTAAACTGGCTCAAACGGTATTCTGCATTACCATTTTTCATGGTAGTTACGATTATAGGTTTAGAGACTTCTGTGGCTATTCCTGAGCCGATAAAACCTGATTATGAACAACAGCAAAGTCCCTTCAGCGGCACTAATAAAATTGTGGTGGTCGGAGATAGCATTACCCAAGCGGGGGGACAGTATGGGGGTTATGTCTGGTTGTTCAGACGCTACATTAACACTCTGTATCCGGGAGAGTCTATTGAGATTATTCCTTCGGGAGTTTCGGGAAATAAATCAACTGATGTAGAAGCTAGATTTAATCAAGATGTACTCTTACACCGACCCAATTTAGTGGTGATTAATGTGGGAGTTAACGATGTGATGCAAAGTTTTCATAAATCTTCGGAATCCGAAACAGAACCCTCTCCTTTAGAAGTCTATCGCCAAAAATTAAGCGCTATGGTCAAGGCGGCTAGAGCCAGAAATATTCGAGTTTTGCTCCTGTCACCTACGATTATTTATGAAGACTTAAACAGCCGCGAAAATATCCGTATGGTTGAATATATTAATGCTATGCGAGATGTGGCTGCTCAACATCAAGTACAGTTTCTTGACCTACATACCCCCTTCCGCCATATTATCATGACTTATCAGCGCTATGGAGGGCGATCGCAAAATATTCTCACCCGTGACGGTATCCACCCTAACCACGCCGGACATCAAATTATCACCTATATTCTGCTGCGGGGTTTAGGGGTTCCTGAACAGCAAATTCAGCATTTAACCTTTGACTAAACTCTCCAAATAGGTCGGCAAATTCTAGATAATTAAGGCAGTGGAAAAGTTCCTAAAATGCGATCGACTCCCGTCCCCCTGCTGTTCTCCCCGTCCGACACATAATCCCCATCTATGTCTACTAAAATTACACCAGCCTGGAAGTAACATTGCAGGTCGGCTTCCTGTCGTTCTTCCGAAACCAAAATATTGATATCCCCACTTTCGATCGCACAATGAAACCGGACATTTTTCATTTCTTCGGGATAGGTATTTAACAATTCTTGGGCATATGGTTGAGAGTCCGGCCAACTGCTAAGAAAGCGATTTTCTTCTCCGGGAAAAGGCAGGGTAATTAGGGAACTTCCTTCTCGTGCGCCGTTGTCGTCAACTTCCCGATTCCAACAAGCCAGCACCACCCGCCGCCCCCCATTACGATGTTCGTACACCTGTAAAGATAAAATGCGATCGCCTTCACAAGTTAGATTAAACTCCGGCCAAGTTTCTGATAAAGCGTGGAACAATTGATCACAACTGATGTCATCGCAGGAACCGGGTATATTGCTATGGGGGGGACCGGAGATGGCGATCGTCTGAACAGTCAAAAACAGCGAACCTATAACCCAAATAGACACCGGAATCAGACTTTTAAGTTTCATAGTTACATCCCCACACCGTATCCTCTAGAATTGGTCTTTGTTTAGCACAAACCCATACCAGAGTTGGGAAGCTCTCCTACCATATTAGCCCCTACTTAGAAAAGTATCGTGGGGTACTGGTTTCCTGTCAGTCTTCGGAGGAAAATGGGGTGAACGGTACTTATGGCCATTTCCCTTTAGATCTGTTTGCTACAGCCTAGTAGGGGTCACCCCCGGTCGGGCTGAAATTATCGAGGGGTGTGGACTACTGGTTAAATGGGTGAAAACCGGGAAAAATGGTTCGGGTATCTCGGAACTGCTGGGGTGTCAAATATGAGGAATTTTAGGGCATTATAGTAAAGAGTCCTTATAAATTGGTATAATCACAGATTTACCATTGGGGACTTGACCTAGACTGAATAGTATGACATAATGTGAAGAGATGTAAACCTAGCTAAGTTTAAAATAAGCATCTCGACTGTCCTTAGAGAGGATGACTAAGGCTGTCACATTGGGGAAGGTTGTGAGCGATCGCAGTTACTAAATTTGCAAGTGAGTCTATGGATCTCAGTATCTTGGGGTCCCGGCGTCCAAATAAGACACTAAAAACCTCGTGGCGATAAGTAAAAGGAATTTAGCTTCAGAACATCAGGAAAACATATCTACCAGAAGGCAAGGCTTTCAAGGAACCGATCATATATATAACGGAGGACATATTGACTATCCTGACTGTCTATCTCACTCCTTGCTAGGGGGTCGCTGCCAGTTTATTAGCTGTTTAGGGAGGGTAAAATTGACTATGGCAACTGCTAAAACCACACAAACTGAATTAACATCGCGGAACCCCCGCTCTGGTGCTTCCATGGATGCAGTGCGGACTTATTTGCACGAAATTGGTCGAGTTCCACTTTTGACCAGAGAAGAAGAAATCATCTACGGTAAAAAAGTACAGCAGATGATGAGTCTGTTGGAAATGCGCGATGAGTTAACCAAAGAACTCGATCACGATCCTACGGCGGCGGAATGGTCAGCGAAGGCGGGATTGAGTGAGTCGGAAATGACTGAGATCATGAATCGCGGTCGTCGTGCGAAGCAGAAAATGATCGAGGCGAATTTGCGACTGGTGGTATCTATCGCCAAGAAGTACCAGAAACGGAATATGGAATTCTTGGATTTAATCCAAGAGGGAACTCTGGGTCTGGAAAGGGGTGTTGAGAAATTCGATCCTATGCGCGGGTATAAATTCTCAACCTATGCTTACTGGTGGATTCGCCAAGCCATTACCCGTGCGATCGCCCAAAACTCTCGGACTATCCGTCTGCCGATCCATATTACAGAAAAACTGAACAAAATTAAAAGAGTTCAGCGGGAATTGTTTCAGCAGTATGGTCGCAATGCCACTCCCACGGAAATTGCGAAAGCATTAGATTTGGAACCGTCTCAGATTCGGGATTATTTGTTAGCTTCCCGTCATCCGGTTTCCCTTGACCTGCGAGTTGGTGATAACCAGGATACGGAACTGCAAGATCTACTGGAAGATGAATCGGCTTCTGCTGATAACTATGTTACCCAACAACTGTTGCGGCAGGATCTCAAAGACCTGATGGCGGATCTGACTCCCCAGCAGCGGGAAGTGTTGACTTTGCGCTACGGTCTCAATGACGGTAAGGAAATGTCCTTATCCAAAGTGGGAGTACACATGAACATCAGTCGTGAACGGGTGCGCCAGTTGGAAAACCAGGCTTTGAACCACCTGCGTCGTCGTAAAGCCCAGGTACGGGAATATCTGGCCAGTTAATCGATGATGAACATTGACCCGGCTTCTACCTAAGCCGGGTTTTTTAGTTATTATACGAACAGCGTTTGGGAGTGGCAATTTTCACGAATGCCTGATTATCAAACTTAGGAAAGCCAAGCCTCATTTTGGAAATGGCAAGTCTGACTGATTATTGGGAGGCGATCGCCTCTTCTATTTCCCCGGATTTAATTTCGCCGGCATCCTTTGGGCGTTTGGCGGCGGTGGGGCGACATTTCCCTAGTGCGATCGCCTCTTTGGTGGGGTTTGAATGTCGCCTAGCAGACCCTAAACCCCAAGCTGATCTGTTTTTGCGGGTGGTTCCAGAAACCGGAGGTCGCGACATCCTCGCTGGTAGCGAAGCCGTGGAAACGCTTCCGAAATTATATCATTTGTTGGCGGGTTATGACACAATTCCCTCGCTGTCTTCTCGGTTAATTGACCATCCAGTATGGCGAAAAATTAGCCGATTTTGCCAGGAATGGTCTAACCCTGATACATCCTTTTATCGGAATGTTAATGATTTATGGTTAGAATTTGATTTAACGGGGGATTTAACGGGGGATTTAACGGGGGATTTAACTACGGATACAGCAATTCCGGTTCCCAGTGTATTTTGGGGTTCGGAACAGGTGGCGGATTTAGAAAATCATCTCAATTGGTGGCTAGACAGTCGGTTAACTTCTGCACAAAGACAAATTATTCATCAGACTTTCCAGGCTTTACCTCCAACGGCAAAATTATTTCAAAGTGGGGTTTTATTAAGTCGAAATTCCCAGGCTATAAGATTTTATATAGCTGATATTTATCCTACACAAATATATCCGTATCTTGACAAACTTGGATGGTTAGGCGATCGCTATAGTATCGGAGCCATTTTATCTATGCTATCTTTGGGAATAAATAAAACTAATTTACAGCTAGAAATAGATGGGAATAGTCTCAGTCATCAAATAGCGGTGGAATGCTATTTAGAAAACCGAAAAGCCTGGCAAACATTTCTCGATGGTTTAGTGAAAACAGGATTTTGTCTACCTGAAAAACGAGACGCAATCCTGAGTTTTGGTGGCTTGACCCATGAGAGAGATTCCCCGGAAAAGTGGCCGGAAACTTTACGGCGGCGATCTCAACTTCTGGGTAGGGATTGGGAAAGTGTCTTATTTCGGAGATTAGCTTATGTAAAACTAACTTATCGCCCCGGAATACCTTTAGAATTTAAGGCGTATTTAGGGGTTCAACCTGGCTGGATAAATACCAAATCTTGGGGAGTAAAATTATAAATATGCGAGCATTTATAGAAGCGATCGCCAATCATCCAGAATGGCAGGAAAAAATCATGGCGGCTGACCACATTCAAGACTTGCTCAAAATTGCCACATCCGCTGGATATAATATCACCATCAAAGAATTAGAAGCTACCCTAACTCAAGATTTTGGTGAACTGGTCCTTGAGTTAGACAATAGCCCTGGGATTTCTTCTGGTTACGCCCGCATTTTGCTAACTCAACTGATAGAATCGATCTGTTTTTGTAGTTAAAATACCCATTGACCATCAACTTTGGGTAATATATCAATGCTAATTTTCCGTAAAAATTGTGAATTTTAGTTAACATTTATGCAGCCTATATCTGGAAAACCTTATAATGATTAGGGCTAAAAGCCATGATATCGTCGATTGTGTCTTGAAGTGGCAAACCCCTAAAGGGTTGACTAATCAGGGTTAAGGGGGTAAAAATGTCGAAAATTAGAACCAAAGCGCCACAACTATCACCCACAACCAACCGAGTCCAGACCAAGAAGACTTTACCGCGTGGGCGATCATCATTTACCTCTGAAACTGAAACCGCCACCAGCGAAACCTTGACCGAAGGGCGATCGCCGTTTTTTTCTCCCCCAACGCCACCAGAAATTCAACCCCAATCTTATCCGGTTTCTGGCTACCAATTTAACCGGGTTTCGATCCTGGAGTACACGCCAGCCAAACTGCAACCCAAACGGCTGATAACTCCCCCAGAAGAGGAAGACAGGGAAGCAGAAACCGATATCGGTGGAGAAGAGATAGCGGAAATGGACGAACTCGCGCCGCCGTCCGCCCCCCCACCGGAGGAAAACCCACCCAAACCGCCGGACACGCAACTACAACGTCAGCCAAAAGGAGGCGGTTCTTTTGTGGCTTCTTCTCAGATCGCCAATCGGATTATACGCCGCAAAGGTCGCGGCATTCCACTTCCAGACCCGGCCCGCGAGTTTATGGAGTCTCGGTTTGAAAATGATTTCAGTGGGGTTCGTCTTCACACGGATAGCGAGGCGGTTCAACTAAGTCATAATTTGAGGGCGAAAGCATTTACTCACGAAAATGATATCTATTTTAACGCGGGACAATATAACCCGAATTCGGTGGGAGGAAGGCGGTTATTAGCCCATGAATTAACCCATACAATTCAGCAAACAGGGGCGAGAGTTCAACGGAAATATAAAGGCGATCGCCCTCGAAAAATTAACCGAATGCAACGGAAGGCGATCGGCAGAGTTCAGCGTTCGGATGAAGAGAATGTTAGTATTAATTTAAAACCGCTATCGTCGACAATATCCTCTTTAGGTAGTTCTCCAATTCAGCGTTCGGATGAAGAGAATGTTAGTATTAATTTAAAAGCCTTTTCTGCCAATTCTGGGGGGTTATCTTTTCAACCTCAACTGATAGTTGGCGCTCCTGGAGACAAATACGAACGAGAAGCAGATCACATGGCTGATCTGGTAATGTCGATGAATTTACCTGCTATATCCCCACCGATTCAACGGGAGGAAGAGGAGACAAAATCGGTAGTTTCTCCGACTATTCAACGCATCAATAGCCACCGTCCCCGTCGGCGTGCGGCTGTTCCCTATAGCCTTCTTCATTCTACGGAAGAAAGTGAGGATGAACAAAATGTTAATATTACGCTAAAATCTAAAAAGACTAAAAATAATCGTCGATTCAAACCGAAGAACAAACGCGGTGTGCCGGGTGCATTTGCAGCGAGTCAAGATATTGAAAATAAGCTAAAATCCAAAAAAGGAAGCGGCAATCCTCTACCAGAGGAAACGCAAGAGTTTATGGAATCGCGGTTTGGTCAGGATTTCTCAGAAGTGCGAATTCATACTGATGGGGAAGCGGCCGAGATGAATCAAAACCTGGAAGCTAAAGCATTTACTCACGGTCAAGATATTTATTTCAATACAGGGGAGTATCAGCCGGACTCGGAGAGTGGGAAAAAATTATTAGCCCATGAACTGACTCATACTATACAACAAACTAAGCCGAAAGCGAAGTCTAAATCGAGGCAAGAACTTCGGGAAAAAACACCAAAACTTCAGCGGAAACCCGATTTTTTTGGGATGGGTTTAAAATCCAAGCTGGAGCAAAAAATCAAGAAAGAACGAGAAGAAGAACAAAAAAAATACGAAGCGGAGAAAGAGAAAGAGAAAGCAGAAAAAAGTGAGGATGTAGAGGCAGAAAATGCCGACAAAAAACCGGAAGAAAATCAAGAGCAAAACCAGAGCAAAAAACCTCTTAAAAAAATTAATAAAAAGCCTAAAAATTCATCTCAAAATAATAATTATTCACCAGATGAAGATGTGAATAATCAGACGATAGTTCAACAGAAGAAAAAAGAAAATTCCCCAGAAAAAAATGAGGGTAAAGACGAGAATCAAGATGAAAGTAAAGATGAAGGTAAAAATGAGGAGAAAGATGAGAGTCAAGATGAGGAGCAAGATGATAAAGGCAAAAAGGAAAAGGAGAAATTAGAAAAAGACAAAAAAGGTGTCAGTGACAAATGGGCAAAGGAAATAGACAGTAAGAAAAAAGAGGGCGGAGATTTTTCGGAAGCTCACAAGACCCAGAAAAACACGGACAAACAAGCAGATAAAACCAAACAACTGCTAGACGCTGAGGATGAAGAAGCAGCGAAAAGTCAAGGAGAAAATTTAGAAAAAGAGTCGGATAAAACGACTGAATCAGAACAGCAAAAAGCGGGTCAAGAAGAAAATAAAGAAGAAGCGACTCAAAATAAAGATTTAGAAGAGGCGAAAAAAATCAAAGCACAAGGGGATGCTGAAGCTGCTCAAGCGGAGGGAGAAGCGGAAGAGAAAGCTGAGGGAGAAGCGGAAAAACAACAGAAAGAAAATAGTCCGGAAGATGGCTTTTTAGAAACGTTGGGAACTCAGGAAGGATTACGGGATCCTGGTGTTGTGAAAGCGCCAGATTTGAGTGGTAAACCTGCGCCGCGATCGCCTAATGCTGATCCGGCATTTCAAGCGGCAGTGACACAAACGGAACATCTAGCAGCGGAACAGAGTCGCCACAAACCAGCCCAGGATAAAGCGAGAGAGGCACAAGATGCCTCGGTAGATACTGAGCAGCAAATGCGAGAAGCCGAAGCCTCGCAGTCGGAAGAGGCTTCCCATAAAGAAGTACAAGCGTTTAATAAAGAAGAATTTATCAGTAATCTTCTGGCTATTTTAGAGCAAAATAAGCCGGAAAGCCAGAAAGATGTGGAAGGGGGAAAAGGTGCATCTGAAGCTACGGAAGATATCCTAGAAGAGATTGAACACAGTAAGGACGACTCAGGGGGTGAACTGGAAGAGTCAGCGACACGGGAGCCAGCACCGGAACTGGAGGAACCTAAGATTTCAATTCCCACGCCAGATCCAATGGAAGAAACCGGAGAAGCGCCGATTCCAGAAGCGATAGATGCGGAGGCGACTGTTCCGAAATCTCAGTCAGAAGAAGATGTTGAAAAGCCTTTGGAGGAAACTCAGCAGGCGTTAAGTGAATTAATTCCCGAGAAGCTACAGAAGAAGTTAATTGTTGGCGCAGCGGGTGATCAATACGAACAGGAAGCCGATCGCATGGCGGAAGTGGTGATGAAGATGCCAGAGGGGGCAACTGAATCGCCAGAAGAGGAGGAGATAGAAGGGGAAACTGAGGGGGTTCCGGTGAATACGGGGATGGTGCAATCCCCACGGATAATTCAACGGAAAGAAGAAGGATTTACGGCGGAAAAACCGACTCAAGAAGGGCAGGTACTTCTTGATAAAAATCGGGTGGAATTGTATGAATCGGAATCGGGAATAAATGTTTCGGGTGCGGTGGAAAAAGCCGAAGAAAATGTTGAGGAAACGGGGAAAAAATTTAGAGAAAAAGAAGAGGGGATTCAGGAAGAAACTCTTGATGTGCAGGCGGGGTCGGTTCTTGACTCTCAAGAACAAATGTTTGATAGCCGATCGCAGGAATTTATTAATGTCGCTAATACCCAAGCTGAATCCCAACATAAGGACGAAAAGGAACGGGCGAGAGTTACCCAAGAAATTCAGGCAATTTACGACACAACTCAAGTGAATGTTAATGGCATTCTGGAACGGATGGATGCTAGGGTTAATGCTGAATTTGAAGCCACCAATAAGAAAGCTAGGGCAGCATTTGAAGCGAAACAACAAGAATTATTTGCCCAGTGGAAACATGATTATTATTATAGGAGAAACCCGCTGTGGTTACCTTGGATAGAGATTAAAACGGGTTGGGCTTATGTGAGAGTTCGCTTTTATCTGAAAAGATTTTTTAATAGCCCGCTGTGGGCGATCCATAAAATTGTTACGGGACTCCCGGACGAAGTGAATAATATTTATGCAGTGGCTCGGGAAGTATTTATTGAGGAACAGAAAGCGGGGATATATCGGATTGCGGATATTGTTGAAGAAGAATTGACGAATGCGAAAAATGCGGTGCAAGAAGGACGCGATCGCGTCAATGATTATGTGGCTAATTTGCCGGACAGTTTGAAAGCAGTTGGCACGGAAGCGGCCGATAATGTGCAGGCACAATTTGATAGTTTGGAAAGCAGTATTAGTGATCGACAAAATCAACTGGTTGATGATTTAACTAAGAAATATGAAGCGAGTGTTCAGGAAATTGATAAACGTATTAAAGAGTTAAAAGACAAAAATAAAAGTTTGATTTATAAAGCCCTAGCAGTTATTGTCAAGCTGGCGGCGTGGATTCTGCGACAGGTTTTGCGAATTGTGGAGCCAGTCATTAAGATGATTCCGGGGGTGGGAAATCGAGCGGGGGATTTTTTGGATGCGCTTGTTGACGACCCCAGTGGCATTATGGATGCTCTATTTAGTGGGGTGGGTGAGGGATTTAAAAACTTTGGTAAAAATATTGTAACTCACCTGAAAAATGCTTTCTTTGATTGGCTATTGGGAATGGATATGCCGATCAAGTTTCCCGATAAGTTTGATTTGCGGGGAATTCTGGATATTATCCTGCAAGTTTTGGGTTTGAATAAAGATTATATTTTGGAACTGGCATCTGTGGAATTACCAGATTGGGCGAGCGATATTTTAACGACTCTGATTGAAGAAGGTCCGGGGGGGTTAAAAGAGTTTTTGACATCGGTACCGGAGAATTTTCCGCCTTTGGCGTTGAGCTTTTTTAAGGCGATCGTGGAGTTCCCCAGTAAAGGGGTGATGGTGTTGTGGGACTTTATTAAATCCGGTTTATCGACGATGAAAGAGCTGTTTATGAATAGCATCATGTTTCAGGTGGTGATTCCTCAAATTGTGATCGCGGGGATTCAATGGGTTTTGAGTTTGACTAACCCGGCTTCTGGAGTGATTAAAATTGCTAAAGCCATTGTTAATCTGCTGATATTTTTTATAAATAATATGCAGATGATCAGGAATGTCTTAGAAGCACTGGGTGAGGTGATGGATGCGATTATATCTAAAATTATGAGCCAAATTATTTCTCGGGCGGTTGAAGCGGCATTGGTGGACATTCTGCCCTTGGTTTTGGGGCTGTTAGCTAGTGTTTTGGGTTTAGGAAGTATTCCCAAGAAGATTGAGAAAGTTATTACTAAATTAAGATCTCCGGTTGATAAAGTTGTGGGCGGTGTTTTTTCGTCGATCGCTGATGTTTTGAAGATGCTCGATCCGACAACTTTGATCATGGACTTTGTGGAGGATAAACTATCTTCAGATGACGAAAAAAACCAGGATAAGTCTGGGGAAAAGAATCTGAAGAAAGTGAATAAAAAATTAAAAAAGAAAATCCGGAGAAACCCGAAATCAAAGAAAGTTAAAAAGGCGCTGAAAAAATATAAGAAGAAATATCAACTTAAATCCCTGGAAATGGAAAAAGATAAAAAGACCCTACAAGGCAGGGAATATCTGATTGTTGGTGTCGCTGAAACCAATAATAAAAGTAAAGTCCAGAAAAAAGAGGCATCAGGAAATGTTGAAAATCAGACAATAACGCCGGGAATGGAAACGGCTTTAGAAAAACAGCAAAACCAAGGAGAACCTCTATCCACTGGGGTTCGGGAACCGATGGAATCTGCTTTTGGGTTTAATTTTGGGCGGGTTCGCATTCACCGGGATACGGAAAGCGATCGCCTGAGTCGTTCTTTGAATGCTAAAGCGTTTACCACAGGAAGAAATATTTTCTTCCGTCAAGATACTTATGCTCCCCATAGTTCTGAGGGGAAAAAACTCCTAGCCCATGAACTGACCCATGTGGTGCAACAGTCGGGAGAAAAGCCTGATATTCACCGTTTCTTTGCATCAGATACCTACAGTCGAGAGGTGATTCCGGTGGTTCAGATGAGTCCCACGAAAATTCCGACAATTCAGGCGAAGAAAGACAAGAAGAAAAAGGTCAAAATTAAATCTAAGGTGAAAAATAATAAGTTAAAAATGAATGTAATGATTGAAGAAGATAATATTTTCAATCAACTTAAAAATGCACTTAAAAATATATTGTCAGACTTACTGAACAATGATAAAAATATAGAGAATCCAGAAGTGATGGAAGAGGTGAAATTGTCGCCGACATTAATCAGTAATGTAGTTGAGGCGATCAAGACGATTATCAATCAGAATCCTGAAAAAACAGCGGTGAGCAATAAACTGGAAGAGGTGCGAGTTAAATTTGCTCTGGAAGTGGTCAAACTTGTACGGGCTGCCAACATTGGGGATAGCTTTGCTTACGTTATTAGTATTCGGGGTCAGGGTAAATATTTAGATGCCCAAAAAATGCAGGCGTTTCTGAAGCGACTGGCTCGCCAGGCGGGTACACCTCATGATATGGGTATGGAGCAAACTAGAGGCATGAAACCTAAGTTGCCAATAGACGATCGCACTATGTCTTCTAGTAGAGAAAGGGGGCGATCGCCAGTTATCCCCGCCAAGGTTGAATCGAAGGAACTCAACGGTCAACCAAAACCCAAGTTTGACATTACCACAAAGGTCAAGCCAATCAACGCCAACAGTATCGAAGTGATCGTTAGGGCTAACCCAGAGGCACAAAATGAATCACAACCAGTCAGCAAATCCCCCAATTCCTAATCTGTTACCCAGTCCCCAGCACCCAGTCCCCAGCACCCAGTCCCCAGCACCCAGTCCTCAGTCCCTAGTTTATAGTCTCCAGAGTCTTTTATGAAATTTCCCCGAAAAAATTATATTTTGGTTCAAATCAGCCCAAACCCCTATACAGCAGCAGATACAGCCATTCACAATCCAGGTGAATTGCCACGGGAGAGAAATTTTAAGGAATTTAAGGTTATGTTTCTGTTTGTTAAGCGCTATGCTATAGAACAGATGGTCTCAAAAAATCAAATTTGCTGGACAACCTCTCGGTTGTTAACCAGGGTAAATTTGGGAACATTAGGAGACCTTACCTACATGCTATGGTTCCTAGATGCCCATAAAAAGGCTTAACGCCGGACTAAAACTCATTTTAGTGATTAGAGTCAAGACATATCTGTGTTGGAGTTGGGCAGCCAAAGGAACCGGGCGAAAAACAATCATATTGGAGATTTGATGAGTCAATCCTTTGAAAGCTTAGGTATTTCCGAACAACGCGCTCGCCATTTAGAAACACTGGGTTTCACAGAACCCACCCCGGTTCAAGTCCAAGCTATACCCGAAATGCTATCCGGTCGGGATGTTGTGGGTATGGCACAGACAGGAACTGGTAAGACTGCTGCCTTTTCGCTGCCCATTCTCGAACAGATTGACGTTCATGCCGCTGGTATTCAAGCCCTGGTTTTGACTCCCACGCGGGAACTGGCGATGCAGGTCAAGGAAGCTATCCGCAATTTTAGTGATGATAATGCCCTGTATGTGCTGACAGTTTATGGCGGTCAGTCCATTGACCGACAAATTCAGCGACTGCGACGGGGAGTTCAGGTTGTAGTGGGAACCCCAGGGCGTATCCTAGACCTACTCAACCGAGGTGAACTGAAACTAGATTTACTGCGTTGGTTGGTGTTGGATGAAGCAGACGAAATGCTGAGTATGGGCTTTATCCAAGATGTAGAAAAAATCTTAGAGTCCGCCGACTCTGAACATCGTCAGACGGCTTTCTTCTCAGCAACGATGGACCCTTCCATCTCGAAGTTGGTGCGGCGACACCTCAAGTCCCCTGTGACTGTGAAGGTGGAAACTCCCAAGGCTACCCCCAAACGGATCGAACAGTCTGTTTATATGGTTCCTCGTGGATGGTCTAAAGCCCGCGCCCTGGAACCGATTTTAGAACTCGAAGATCCTGAATCGGCGATTATTTTTGTGCGAACCAAACAATCTGCGGCTGATTTGACTAATCAATTGCAGGCGGCAGGTCATAGTGTTGATGAGTATCATGGTAATCTGAATCAGTCTCAACGGGAGCGACTGTTGATGCGTCTGCGCCGCCGTCAGGTGCGTTGGATTGTGGCTACTGATATCGCAGCCCGGGGTCTGGATGTGGATCACCTTACCCATGTGATTAACTATGATCTTCCTGATCAAGTCGAGAGTTATGTTCACCGCATTGGGCGTACAGGTCGCGCCGGTCGGGAAGGAAAGGCAATTACTCTAATTCAGTCTATCGATCGCCGTAAGTTGCGAAATATTGAACGTCACCTGCGCCAAACTTTAAGCATTCAGTCAGTCCCCAAACGGGCGGAAATTGAGGCTCGTTATATTGACCGACTCAAAGACCGGGTGCGGGATGCTTTGGCTGGGGAACGTATGGCTTCATTCTTGCCTATTGTCTCTCAATTAAGCGAGGAATATGATCCCCATGCGATCGCAGCCGCAGCTTTGCAACTTGCTTATGATCAAACTCGTCCGGCTAGTATCGGAAGGGATGATTATGACGATGAAGACGATGCTGTTTCCAACAAACCTAAGCTAGTTAAACGCCGCCGCCCAGCTTCTGTTTCTAACAACAGTTAGATGGCTAATTCCCCAATCGGCTTTAATTAATGTGGAGATGCGATCGCCTGGTCGCGTCTCCCTCTATTTGGGGGGCAAATATTGAGGGTTAATTACATGAAAAAAGGTGCATTTTCTGCGGGTGAGACCTGGCGGCGCTGGGCTACTTTACTGGCTATTATCGCGGCTTTTGGGGTGAATATATGGACTAATATTGCCCCGATTAATGGTTTAACTGTCGGCGATATTTCCAATACTTTTTTTGTGAATACCAAGATAATTCCGGCTAATTATGCCTTCTCTATTTGGGGGTTAATCTACTTAGGTTTATTCGGGTTGGCTATTTATCAGCTACTCCCTAGCCAACGAGATAACCCCCGTTTAGCCCAGATGGGTTACGGTTTAGTTTCCGCAAGTATAGCACAAATTATCTGGATATTCTTGTTTTTATATGGGTTATTTCCCCAGTCAATTTTAGCCATGGTAGCGATTTTATTATCGCTGATATATTCCTATGTAAAATTAGATGTAGGTCGGCGGCGGGTTCCCAAATGGGAATCTTGGTTAATTAATATTCCGCTGAGTGTATATTTAAGTTGGATTAGTGTAGCCACGGTAGTAAATGTAGCGATCGCCTTAACTTCGATTAACTGGAATGGCTGGGGTATTCCTCCCCAAGTCTGGACGGCGATCATGATGATTGTAGCTGCGACTATTGCTATTATCATGAGGGTTCGCCACCAGGAAACCGCCTATTTATTGGTGACAATTTGGGCTTTAATAGCGATCGCGATCGCTCAAGATAATGAACCATTAATTGTAACGATCGCCTTAATGTCGTCCCTGGTGATTTGCCTATTTTCTTTAGGTTCAATCAATCATAGAAAATTGACAATAGACAATGGATAATTAAACTCCCTCCCCCTTTCCCAGAGGGAGAGAGCCGGGGGGGGGAGGGGGAGGGGGGGGGTCAAAGAACCCTAGCCCTCAACTGAGCCACAGGGAGACACATCATTTTTTTCCAGGTAGGGACATAGGCACGTTGGTTAAAGACATCATATTCGTTGCGTTCAATTTCGTCTAATATTTGTCTATAGAGCATTAAGGCCGTCCAAACTGGCCAGCGGATATCAGGATGAAGGGCGGCGATACCTTCTTCGGCGAGGGTATAGAACTTACGAGCGCGCTGTATTTGGAAGCGCATCAACTCACGCCAGCGTTCATCTACTATGCCATTAAATAAATCCGCTTCGGTATAGTTAAACAGAGCCAGGTCATCCAAAGGCAAATAAATCCTACCCCGTCGAGCATCTTCCCCCACATCTCGGAGAATATTAGTAAGCTGGTTAGCAATACCGAGAGCGATCGCCTCTTCTTTAGGATAATAAATAGACTGGTCACGATTCCAGGGAACACTGAGATCAGGTTGAGCGGTACCCATAACCGCTAAAGACATCAACCCCACCGTCCCCGCCACCCGATAGCAATACAAATTCAAGTCATCAAAGGTGTTGTAGCGATTCCGGGACAGGTCCATACGTTGACCGGCGATCATATCTCGGAAGGGTTGAATATCGAGGGAAAAGCGACCGAGGGTATCAACCAAAGCCACATCAACCGGATCAATAGGATGTCCAGCGAAAATCAATTCTAGTTGTTCTTCCCAGCGGTCGAGAGTTTCCAGAGTAGTAGAACTTGCCATCGGACCATCTACCAATTCATCGGTGCGGCGACACCAAACATAAATAGCCCAAATAGCCTGACGCTTGGCTTGTGGCATCAATTGAGTACCCAAGTAAAACGTCTTAGCATACTGTGCGGTAATTTGGCGACAGAGTTCATAGGAATCTGACCGGGTTGCCGGAGTTCTCATGCAGGGGGATTTAGAGAGTTGCAGCATTCGTTTTTTTTCAAGCCTGAGCTATCAGCCATAGGTTGTGCAGTTAGCAAAACGTCATTAGGGAAATACCCTAGAGACGTTTAAGAGATTAGGGGACTTGGCTAGTCCTCAAGTCTTGTTGAATGGCCTGTGCTGTCAGCTTACCAGAAAGCACAGCACCTTCCATACTAGCGAGATAGCGTTGCATGGTGTAATCCCCACTCAGATAAAAATTAGGGATAGGTGTTTTTTGACTTGGGCGGCAAGCCTGGCGGCCAGGAGTAGCTTTATAAACCGATCGCGGCGTTTTCACCACATGATATTTGAGCAACTTAGCAGGTGATGGGAAATGTTGAGGAAATAGCTTTTCCAGTTCAGCCATAGTAGCGGCCACAATATCCGCATCTGAGTTACCAATCCAATCAGCAGCGGGAGCCAAAACCAACTCTAACATTGAGCGATCGGGGTTAGCATATTCCTTACAGGTATTGCTCATGTCCGCATAGACACTGAGCAAAGGTGATCGGGAAAACAGCAGGTGATCAATATCAGTCAACTTGCGATCGAACCACAAATGAACATTAATCACGGGAACCCCTTCCAATCCCTGAAGTTGCTTAAAATAATCAAGCTCCTGCCAAGGTTTAGGCAACATCAACTTGAGCGGGTCAACAGGCATAGCCGAGACATAGACATCAGCCGTTAGCACTTCTTCCGGCGCACCATTTCGCCCCGGAATCAGGAACCCCTCAACACAGCCGGACTCATCCACTAAAAACTCCTGAATCGGAGCATTTAATCGCACCTGTCCGCCTCGTTCCGTAATATAGTCTACCAGAGGCTGACACAATCTTTCCGTTGGCGACCCATCAAGAAAAGCCATTTTCGAGCCATTTTTTTCTTGGAGGAAGCGGTTAAGGGCGGTTAGAATGACAGTGGAGGATATTTCTTCTGGCCCGATAAAATTGAGAGCCTTAGACATAGCAATAAACACCTCTGTTTCCACCCTTGGGGGAACATTTTGTTGTTTAAGCCATTCCGAGAAGGAATATTTATCCATCTGTTCGACATAATTTTGGCCTTGAATCATGGCGGGAATTAGTCCCAAGCCAAACCTAATTTTTTCCGGCCAGGTGAGCATATCATTATTGCGAAGAATAGCGACTATGCCATTAACGGGGGCTGGAATATCGGGAAAATCGAACCGAGAGTAGGTTCCGGGCTGATCTGGTTGGTTAAAGATCATGGTGTGTTCTTTCCACTGCAACCGATCCTCAATGTCCAACTCTTTGAACAATTGGAGCATATTAGGATAGGCTCCAAAAAAGATATGTAGTCCAGTTTCGTACCAATCCCCGTCCTCATCTTTCCAAGCGGCCACTTTGCCACCGAGAACATCTCGTCTTTCCAAGACAATGGGGGTATAACCCATATCGGTTAGGTATTTGGCACAACTTAGGCCAGCCAAACCCGCTCCCGCGATCGCAACTCGCATTGACAACCCTTTCAATCACTTGCTTGTATTTCGTTCTCATTATAGGTTACATCTCGTAACATTCTGTCGATAAAATTAGAATCTCCCCCATTTGGGGCGACGACGATGGGAAGCGATAAAATTAGAAAAGATCTACTAGCCACACCAACAAGACAAGGAGAACACCAACGAATGGGTAGAGTAGTCGGCATTGACCTGGGAACAACTAACTCTGTTGTAGCGGTCATGGAGGGCGGTAAACCCGTCGTGATTGCCAATTCTGAGGGGATGCGGACAACACCCTCTGTCGTTGGCTTTACTAAAGAGGGGGAAAGGATTGTCGGACAAATGGCTAGGCGGCAGGCTGTTTTGAATCCTCAGAATACCTTTTATAACGTCAAGCGACTGATTGGGTCAAGATATGCAGACCTAACCCCGGCATCAAAACGGGTTCCCTATACTATGCGTCGAGAGGAAAATGGTAATATCCGCCTCAAATGTCCTCGACTAAAGCGAGATTTCGCACCGGAAGAGATTTCCTCCATGGTACTGCGGAAATTAGCAGAAGAAGCCAGCCGATATCTAGGGGAGGAGGTGACTGGGGCGGTAATTACTGTACCCGCCTATTTTAATGATTCTCAAAGACAGGCGACCCGCGACGCTGGGAAAATTGCCGGATTAGAGGTAAAACGGATTCTCAATGAACCGACGGCGGCTTCCCTCGCCTATGGACTGCAAAAGCAGGATTTTGGCACTATTCTGGTGTTTGACCTAGGGGGGGGAACTTTTGATGTGTCGGTCCTGGAAGTAGGAGATGGGGTATTTGAGGTTAAATCCACTAGCGGGGATACCCAACTGGGGGGGAATGATTTTGACCAAAAAATTGTCGATTGGTTAGCTGAGAAGTTTCTGGAAGAACAGGGAATGGATCTCAGACGCGATCGCCAAGCCCTTCAGCGCCTCACAGAAGCAGCGGAGAAGGCTAAAATAGAACTATCTGGGGTGGGGGTAACTGATATCAATTTACCCTTTATTGCGGCGGACGCAGACGGACCGAAACACCTAGAAACTCGACTTTCTCGGGGAGAGTTTGAGGGATTATGTGCTGATCTGATTCAAAGGTTACGCCGCCCGGTTAAACAGGCTTTGGTGGATGCCCAAATTTCACCTACCCAAATCGATGAGGTGGTATTGGTGGGAGGGGCCAGCCGGATGCCTATTGTACAGCAGTTGGTGCGTAGTCTGATTGACCGTGAACCAAATCAGGGGGTTAATCCTGATGAGGTGGTCGCCGTGGGGGCTGCTATTCAAGCGGGTATTTTGGCGGGTGAAGTGCGCGATATCCTGCTATTGGATGTTACACCCCTATCGGTGGGATTGGAAACTATTGGGGGGGTGATGAAAAAACTCATACCCCGCAATACTACTATCCCGGTGAGGCGATCGGATATTTTCTCGACCTCTGAGAATAATCAAACTCTGGTGGAAATTCATATCCTCCAGGGGGAAAGGGAGTTAGCCAAGGATAATAAGTCTTTGGGACGGTTTAAGCTGACCGGTATTCCACCCGCCCCTAGGGGTATCCCTCAAATACAGGTGGCTTTTGATGTTGATGCTAATGGTATCCTCCTGGTGACGGCTTTGGATAAAACCACTGGTCGCGAACAAAGCATTACTATTCAGGGTGCTTCTACTCTGTCTCAGGGGGAAGTTAATCAGATGATTCGGGAAGCCGAAGAGTTTGCAGACCAAGACCGTCTACTGCGGGAAAGGGTGGAAAAACGCAATCGCGCCCAGGCTTTGACTTATCAAGCGGAAAGACAGTTAAGGGAGATTGCCCTAGATTATGGGATGCAGTTTGCTCAACGTCAACGGGGTCGTATTGAGACTTTAATTAGGGCGCTGCGGGATAGTCTGGAAAGAAATGACGATCGCGGTATTGATCAAATTGGGGCGGATCTGCAAGATGCGCTATATGATTTGAGTCGCGAGGTGTCTGTGTTTGCTACCCAAGATGATGATGATGATCTGTTTGGATCGATTCGTCGCACTTTTGGCGGTGGCGATCGCCGTATCCGTGACCCCTATGATATGCCTCCCGCTGCTGGCCGCGGCTATCCCCGTTACGATAATAACATGGGAACGGGAACTGGTCGCCCTGGTCAAAGATATTATCCCCAAAGTAATAATTGGGATGATGATGATGACGACTGGCTGTAAGTAATCAGGGGAGGCTGTGGGGTGGGGTTCCCTCCTCCCTTTTCTGGGATTCTGTGACTGATGAGTTTATATTGTGATTAAATTATGCAAAATTTTCGGAATTATTATCAGATTTTAGGGGTTTCCAGAGATGCTTCTACTGATGAGATAAAAAAGGTCTATCGCCGTTTGGCTAGACAATATCATCCCGACCTAAATCCGGGGGATAAGGAAGCAGAAGAGAAGTTTAAGGATATTGGTGAGGCTTATCATATTCTGTCGGATATGGAAAAGCGATCGCAGTATGATGAGTACAGCAAATTTTGGAAACAAAAGGGTTTTTCTAGTGCCAAAAAATCCCCCGTCAGCGGCTTTAAGACCTGGGGAAGTCGGGTGGCTAATGGTCGCACCCAAACTCAAACACCGGAGGTCGATTTTGGGGAATATGCCGATTTTAATAGTTTTATTGATCAACTTATCGGACGGCGGCGGGAAGTGCGGACCGTTACTAATGATACACCCCGCGTCACTTCTTCTGACCCCTATAAATCCCCTAATACTAGGGTAATCCACCGGGTTCCGGTTCGGGAAAATCGACGGGATATTGAGGCGCGCTTGACTTTACCTCTGGAAAAGGCTTATACTGGAGGAGCAGAACGTATCCGCCTAGAAGATGGGCGATCGCTTGAGGTGAATATGCCGCCGGGAATGTTTACCGGTCAACGTATTCGCCTCAAAAATTTGGGCATTCAAGGGGGGGATTTATACCTGAAAATTACGGTAAAACCTCACGACTTTTTCAGGTTGGAAGAGTCTAATATTATCTGTGAGGTTCCAGTAACTCCCAGCGAAGCCACCCTAGGGGGAGAAATAGAGGTTCCCACTCTTGACGGTTGGGTGAAAATTAAACTCCCAGCGGGGGTAGTGTCGGGTCAATGTCTGAGACTAGCTAATAAAGGCTATCCTAACGAAAATGGCGATCGCGGTGATCAGTTAGTGGAAATTCAAATTGTCGCCCCCAAACAGATCACCACCCAGGAGAGGGAATTATACGAAAAACTCCGAGAAATCGAAACTTTTAATCCCCGTGAAGATCTCCCTGTTTAGCCACCACCCACAATGGTGACAATTTCCAGGATATCACCCATTTCCATAGTCGTAGTTTCCCAAAACTGTCGGTGGAGAATTTCCCCATTATACTCCACCGCCACCAAACGGGGATTTAACCCCAAATCTTCCAAAAATTTAGGTAGGCTAGTATCTGGGGCGCAAGTTTGCGCCTCTCCGTTAACTTTCAGGGTGATAGTGCGATCGCTCATATTTCCCCATCCCAATATTATCAATTACCAATTATAGCCCGGTTTCTCCCCCAGACTTCAAGAAACCGGGTTTCTCAAAGAAACCGGGTTTCTAACCCCAGACTCAAAGAAACCGGGTTTCTAGGGTAGAACCCAATTATTAATTATTAATTATTAATTATTAATTATTAATTATTTCGGATAATTGCCAAGTTTTTGATAATTTCCGAGATGCCCTGAATAATTAATAACACAAAACTAACTATAATTAACGCCTTAATTGGGTAGCGGGGTAAGCCGCCGGGGTCGGGGGAGACTTCCCGAATTAGCCAGGAGTTGGAGACAGCCCCCCAGGAGTAGAAAATAATCATCACGGAAAAGGGAATTAAAAATAAGGCGGTTCCCAATAAGTCAACTAGGGCTTTTTGCTTAACATTTAACCGACTTTGAATGACATCAACCCTTACATGATCATGATGTTTGAGGGTATAGGCTGCACCTAATAAAAAGATGATATCAAAAATATACCACTGGGTTTCTAAGAGTGCATTAGAACTTAAATTTTGCCCGATCGCCCTACCCACATACCTACCAATTACATTCCAGGTTCCTACTCCGATCATGACTAGGGCTAACCAGGAAACCACCCGCCCTAAATAATTATTCATGCGATCGATGAATTGGGATACAATTAGCAGTCTATCCACTTTTTAACTCTCATAGGTAGGGGGTTGACAAGCTCTGGGAATTTGTGATAATATATGAACAGTTACATAATATAAATCTGTGCCTAAATTGTAAAATTGTTACTATTCCCATTATCTAAAAGTATAGCAGGGGGTGGCGGAAAAAGCAAGCAACCCCCCCAGAAAAAATTTTTTTCGCAACAAAAGTTAACATTTAGTTACAAAAGTTAACATTAGAGGTAGGTGGAGAAAAGAAAAAGGTGATCGTTTTTTAGGTTGAGTTGGGAATGCTAATATGTAGGTGAGGACTAATGCTCCATAAGCCTATAACCCTCGAACCGAGTTTGTGAATGTGATCGATCGCACAGGAGAAAGGCGATCGCTAACTCACCATTAACTCAGTCGATTTGTGATAATAGAAAAAGGTGTACCCTAGTTGCCCTTGGCGGGGATAACCGGGGTACTTAGTCGCCTAGTTGTGGGTAATAATACCACAGCTATGAGTGTATTTATATTTATCTCGCCGTATTATTTATCAGCCGGTGTATTCAGTTAAACTCTAAGGTCAGGAAGTCGTCTTATGCACAATCAGCATAATCACAGAAAACCTAAGTTACCTATTCGATTATGGTTAGGAGAGATCCGGAAGTTTGGTAACCGGGCTATCGGGGGCTTAAAGCGATCGCTCCTGGGAAATTGGTTGAATATGAATAGGGGCGATCGCCAGCGAGTAGAGGGTTTTGTGTTGCCGACAGTAACCATGGTGATGTTAGTGGTGGTACTGTTAACGGTGGCGATCGCATTCCGAGCCTTAGACCGGGCGCAGGTAGCGCAAAATGTGCGGGTTAGCCAGGAAGTGCTGTTAGCGGCGACACCTGCCCTGGAACGGGCCAGCGCCAAACTGGATATGGCATTTGAAAGAATAGGACGGGCAGCCCCTGCTGAAGCTGAATTAATGGGAGAGTTGGGGAGACCTAGAGAACCGAACAGACCGGACTTTTATAGCTTTAAGGATGAAGAACGACTGACCCTAGAGTTTGATATAAACGAAAATGGCACTATAGATCCTACTATAACGACTCCTGAAGGTCGTGTTATAGAAAATCCAGAAAGGATAGATACTGCCTGGGGATTTGAAGAAGATTTCAATGGTGACGGCGAAGCAGATAGATACAATATTTACGGAATTTTCTTCCGCCATCCTCCCTACAACGCCCCAAATTGGTCTCCAGGCCCCAGAACTCCCATAGATGCCAGGGGCAATCCCCTGCCTAGTTTAGGCAGTCGTCGTGAATGTGAGAATATTGGTTCGGGTTCAGATCGCGAGGGGTGGGATACTGCCGCTGGGGATTCGCTGCAAAAACCGTTTTTTATCTATTCTGCCAGTATACCCGTCAGTGGTAGGGGTTTTGCTGCGGTGGAAATGCAGGAAGATAGACGAGCTGTGCCTATAACTGTTAATGCTGTGGTCTACGACGGAGATTTAGACATTACCCCTGGTCTAGAACTCAGGTTGAATGGCCGGATTATGGTCAATGGCAACCTGGTTCATGTTAATGACAACAATGCAAGGATTAACTATTATCAGGTGAGTAGCCCCGAATCTTGCTTTTATAAAATGGAAAACAGCAAGATTTTAGTGGGGGGAAATGTTGGCTTCGGACAAGCGTCATTAAACCAGGATTCTACTGGGCAAGCCAGAGTCCATCTATTCAGACGTGGTGGACATACGGTTGAGAATTTTACAAGAGCTAATAAGCCGGTGAATGCTTTTCCAAATCAGATGGCTACTAACCAATTGGAGTATGCGGAGAGAATCAGTGGCTTAGTGTTCCAGCAGAACTGTGAATCCCCTAATACTGACCCTGATGAAGTTAAGGAAGCCGTGGAGGAGGGAACAGATAGGCAGACAGCCCTAGAAAACTACTTCCGGGCTAGAACCCGTCGGGTTCCTAATGTGGAACAAGAAGATTACACCGCCCCCGACTGGGACCACCCCCAAGGATGCAATCAAACTTATGATAAACGGGCTCGAGGTTCCGGCAATGACCTGCGACCGGTAGATGAATGGATTTATCCCTACAATATTAGAGGGGGGGATGCTACTCAATCCATCCCCACCGTCCCTCTGAACGGCTTAGAGCTGAGAAATGATGGTAACAACAGATTACATATACCTGCTACTCACCCGGATATGGTGAAAGAGAATCAACGAGAAACAAGGGTTGGCGATCGCATTTTGGTGGGCAATGGTTTACCTGCTAGATGGTATGACAGTAATAGAAGGGGTGACAATAAGTTTCACGGAGAGGGTACAGCACAATTTATCGAGGATAGGGAGTGGCATCAAGCTCCTTCTGGTGAATCAGTTCGCTTCCGCCAGACTCGAATGTTTGATATGCCAGACCTGGGGGATACGGGTCGCAACGGTTTTTGGGAAAGGGCAGCAGCCAGAGAGCCGACAGAGGAGGAACGCCTTATAGGAGGACTGCGGGTAGTTACTGGCGCGGGAATTTACTGGTGGGACGAGGAATCGGACGAGGAATCGGACGAGGAATCGGACGAGGAATCGGACGAGGAATCGTTTTTGCCTCGGCCCAAGGGTGGTAGGGATGTGGTTTGGCCGGATACCATGCCGATGGGATGGGATGACCCTGAAGATGAACCTGATCAAGGCTATCAAAAGGGAGACCTGCAAATGCGGGCTACTGTGGTGTATCACTATACAAAAACTCCCTGGGAGCGGGGCGATCGCCAAGAGCCTATAGCCTGTATCAGTAGTTACTACGACCCCACTTTCTACAGAAGCTCTACCGACAACACTGGTAAAAATAAAAGTGGCTTGCCTTGGGATAGTAGTGCCCAAGGTCAATCTGAGAACGGCATAGTCTATGCCGCTCAAATTGAGGATATCGGTCGATTAACCCCAAGCGCAACCCCTCATAATCCCCATGATGATGTACAATCTGGGGGTACTGGGGGTGAGGATACTCCGGGGGCGGCTCTGGAACAGAAGCTGGAATATCAAGCTAGTCTAAAATTCCCTGATGGGCGTGAGGTGAACGAACCCCTGCGTGTAGCCATAGAGAAATTGCCTGAAGACCGCACTCTAGCGGATCAGTCGGCTATTGATGCCGCTGTATGTGCGATTAAGATTCTGACGGATGAGGCAGGGCCTCCCAGACCAGATATTATTGACCATGGTACGATTTATGAAAGAACTTTACTGGATGGTCGCCAGGTGAAATCCCTGGAGGATGATAACGATTTCCTTCCTGATGGTAAGGGCGATTATGATCGCGCCATAGAAGACCGCCAACCTCTGGAAATTCGCACCACGGTGATTGACTTAGACAAGTTACGCAAAAAAGCGATCGGTAGCAATGAGTATTTATTGCCCTACAGTGGCATTATCTACGCCACCCGTGATGATGCCCTGATAGATGATAGCACTCCTCGCGATCGCATAACCAGTCCGGTGGACTTTGTTGTGGACGAAACCCGCCGCCCCAACGGCATCATGTTGATTAATGGTCAAAGGTTAGACCGCCCACAAGGAAGCGATCGAGAAAGAGGGTTAATCCTGGTTAGTAATTTGCCTGTGTATGTGAAAGGTGATTTTAACCTGCGCCAATTTGAGGAGTTTACCGAACCTTTAAACGCCAATTGGAGTAACTTCTACACTCGTAGCACTCCAGATAGTCGCTTTGCTGACCCCTCAGAAGACCGATGGCGGCCCGCCACGGTTCTGTCTGATGCGGTAACTCTACTTTCTGATGCCTTTAGGGAGGGATTTCGTAACGAAGGCGACTACAACCTCCGCAATAACATGGTTCTTAGTTTTGATTATAGAGAAAATCGAGATCGCGGACACTTAGATCCAGTCAGATTACAAGATGGCTATGATTTTGGCCAAGGTGTTACCCAATTTGATGAGTCTCACTTCGATTTTGATCTAGATGGAGATGGTAAGATTGATAAGGATAACGTGGGACCAAATGACCTGACTCTGGAGGCAGTGCGTAGGCTTAATGGCTTCTATGACAACAACTTTGTCACCAGTGCCAGCATTTGGGGCAACAACAGGGTAGGAATGTGGATGGATGGTGCTTTCCAAGAAAGAAGTTCCTATCTAACCAACTTTGTCACTCCTGTTCAACTTCGCAACGAAACTCTGGGCATTGAATATGTGATGGAGATGTGCCGTAAACCTCTAGTTTCCATGTGTAATCCAGAGGAGTGGGTAGTCAGTGAAGCTGGTGAGAGTTACGAGTATGCATCGGATCAAATTGGCGAGAACTTTATATACAGTAATAACGACGACACCCCCACTGTAGGAACAACTGTACAAAGAATACTGCCATCATGGGAACGCATCTATCCCCGTCGTATTGCTTTTCTTCGTGATGGGACACACAAACTTGTGCGAGATAAAGAAGGTCATCCTATCCCCTTGGGTGTTGTTGGTGGCAAATACGACTATTCACCCTTACAGAATGCTGAAATTTGTCTGGATAGTGATGGAAAAGCATACTCGTACTCGTTCATAGAAGATAAGTGTCCAGAGGAAGATCCTGAGACTGAGAATCCAATTATCCTAACTCCTGTTGACAAGGTGACCACACTAGCAGCCGGCGCACTGCGCTTTCAAATGGACGGTGATGTGCCGAAGGTTCGTTGGGAACCTGATAATGACAGTCCTGATGATGTACCTGATGATGTACTTTATGCACAGCCCATGTGGGAACCTGTGGTGCAACTTAATACAGTAGATTCCGCGAGCGACGAACGATGGCTACAAACGCCTCGCTCAAATACTACTTTTAACCTGATTATTGCCAGTGGTGATTCTCCAATCAGGCAAACCAATGGTAATGAAACTGAACTCAATGGCGGTTTGCATAACTTTACCCGTTTCCTGGAAATGTGGCAGGGCAGAACGGTCAATATCAGTGGCTCTTTTATGCAGTTCAAACATAGTGCATACGCCACCGGACCAATGATGTCAGTTTTGAATCAGGATAGTGCCCACTTGACCAAGTTCGGACCACCCTTAACAAGCGGTAACCGTCCCTACCGGAGCGCTAATGACGGTGGTCAAACTACCTTCTACCGAGCCCCTAACCGGAACTATGGTTATGATGTGGGTCGGATGATTTTCCCACCTGACCTGTTCGGGTCTCGCCTAGTGACTCCCAGCACCGAGCCTACAGATAAATACTTCCGAGAAGTGAGTCGGGATGACCCCTGGGTTCATACCCTGCTGTGTGGCAAAGAAGGGGAGAACGGCCCAAACTTTCTCCCTGATGAGTTGCTCGATAAGTTAGGCCTTCTTGATCAATGTCCTTTAGACCCTGATAGGTTCTTCAAGCGTCGAACCTAGTCCAACCGAGTAGCCCATAACTGACCATCCTATTTAATCATGTTGCATTCTGAGCCGAACCATGTTCAACCCCAAACTATCCCCCAAGTTCTCCCGGTCCAGTGAATCTGGCTACACCCTGCTTGAGTCCATCATGGCTATGGTGGTGGTCAGCATCCTGATGGTGGGCATTTCTCCCGTGTTGGGTTTTGCCTTCGCCACACGGGTACAGGCTAGGCGCATAGAACTAGCCAGCAGAGCCGCTAACAGTTATATCAGTGCTGTCCGTGCTGACCCAACCAATGAAGACTTGGTGGATTTAAATCCCGGTAACCCGAACGCTGGACCAACCAGTCCAGACGACTTGTTCTGTGTGGATAATGACGGAAGTGGGGGATGTGAAACCGATAGCCCCACGGATATGATTGTTCAGGGAATTGGCATAAATTGCAGCAACGAGCTAGAGGATGGTTATGAGTTGATTGTCAGGGTGTATCGTGCTGACGCATTTGCCCAATCGGAAGGACCGAGGGGGTCTGGTCATGTAGCGAGTTCCAGGGTAGGTTTAGCCGACCCCAGAGACCCCCTAGTGGAGGTGCGAACGGAGATTAGCCCCAGTAGCAATAATGTCTTTAGTAGTTTACAGAGACGTTTAGCAGAATGTCGTGAAGATTAGGTTTGGTGATGGTTCCCATGGAGTGCAAAAGTAAGATTATCCCGGTAGAGAGGTAGTTATGCTGTCCCTAGTTCGGTTTTGGTTAATTTGTGTATTGAAACCTAGGTCAAAAAACACCCAGAGGAATGACTTAGGCTTCACGATGATTGAGTTATTGGTTTCGGCGGTTGTGGCTAGTATGATCATCACGCCCATCTTATTCTTTGTGGTGGATGTTTTACAAACCGATACCCGGGAAGAAATCAGAGCCAGATCGGAACAGGAGTTACAGACGGCAGCAGATTTCATTCGCCGCGACCTCTCCCAAGCTATCTATATCTACGACGGTCAAGGGGTTAATGCGATTAGGAGCCAACTTCCTGATTCCCAGAATGTGGTATTGGTGTTCTGGAGACAGGAGTTTATCCCCAATGCTGTTCCCCCCTGCGATGATCGTGGTGACCGTTGCAATGATGCCCAAGTTTACTCTTTAGTTGCTTACTATTTACAAACAGGTGCTTCTGATACTTGGTCTGGTCAGGCGCGTATTTCTCGCTTACAAATCAACGGTGGTGTTGTAGATAGATTCAATCAAAGCCCAAACTGCAGAGAAACACAATGTTATATTGCTGGACATGAACCAGACCCAGGTTTTGATCCACCTCCTGACCGTGAAAGAATGAATGAATGGGAAGCCAGCGGCACTATTACACAACCACGAGAAGTTCTGATTGATTACATATATCCAGGTGTCGTCGCAGGTCTAGCCGATGATCACTGTAGAACAGCTCTTAACTTAGATAATGCAACTGAAGCTAACCTACTATCTGGAAATAAGGGTAGTGGCTTTTTTGTATGTGTAGACTCCCGTAATCCACGTAATACAGCAGCTTTAGTTAACCTGAGAATGAATGCGGCAATTCGCATTGATCCGAATGCTAAAGAATTCAACGAGGATAGGCGATCGCTTTTTCCAGAGACGAACTTTTTGGTTGAAGGCTTAGGTCGTTATAATTAACCGATAAAATCAGGGAATTTATAATAAAAGGAACCTATAAAATGAGTGTTTTAATTAACCCAAAATCGGTCAATCCCAGGCGCACCAAAAACCAGTCCGGCTTCACCATCATTGAGATTTTGGTGGTAGTTTTAATGGTTGGCATTGTGGGTGCGATCGCCGCTCCGACATGGATAATGTTTGCCAATAGACAAAAGGTTCGCACCGTTAACGACCGGGTTTTTAACGCCATACAACGCGCTCAAAGCGAAGCGCAATTAACCAGTAGATATCGCTCCCTAGAATTTGGTGAGCCTCGAGGTATACCCGCATATCGAATTTATTTGACCTCTGAGGGACGACCGAGCGACGATAACGCGGGTTGGCAAACTCTCGATGTCAATGGCGAGATTAAACAGGGACAAATTACCCTGCGAGTTGTCGCACCAGGAGGCGATAACATCCTAAGGTTTGACCATCTAGGAGTTGTATTAAATAGCATAACCGAAGATAATCCTTTTTGGGTAGTTGTATCTTCCGCTGATAATAGCGTGACACATTGCGTGGCTGTCAGAACGACACTACTATCGACGGCGAGACGGGAAGGAGATGATTGCCCTGATTGAGTAGTTCTAACTAGCCAATTGTAACACAAAAAATTAATTATCTACTGAATATTTTACAAAACTTTACCCCCAATTTACGAAAACATAGTTTAGAATACACCACCAAAGATATCACCCGTAACGAGGCCTTTTACGAGTGAGATTAGTTGTGTATGCTGCGGTTAGCTGACCTACACGACATCTATCCTTGTGACCCAGGTTAAATAATGGAAAATACATTAATTAAGCACTTGCTTCTGGTTCAGAAACAGGCTATTAATTTAGTGGCTGAAAAACCAGTTAGCAGTGACTCTCCGGGTGCGAAATCGCGAAAATCCTCTACAGAATCTGGGTTTTCTTTGTTAGAAGTGTTAGGGGTGATGGTGATTATATCAATACTAGGTGGGATAGCGGTTCCGACTTGGTTAGGTTTCGCGAATAACCAGAAACTGCAAACCTCTATCCGGCGACTCAACTGGGCTATCCACTCAGCCAAAAGTGAGGCTATACTATCTAGTACATCATGGCAAGCGAGTATCAGGGAATATGGGGGACGAGTACAGGTAGCAGTCCATCCCGCGAAGACTCCCCCTGGTCAACTCCCAGAAGGTTCATGGACTAACCTAGAACCGGGGATAGAAATTGACAACCGGGAAAGGAACACCAGGAATAAATATGAAACTACCCTGCGAAGAGTAGACCCCGACACCAACCAAGTCCGAAACGCGGGGACGGTGTACCGAGTTTTATTCAACTACCAAGGCTGTCCGGTCTATAACCCGTCTAATTTCTGCACGCAAACTTCTCTAGCTGCGAAGGGACGCATTGCTATCCATCATCCTGAAGTTCCAGGTCAAAAGCGATGTATCATCATTTCGACGCTGATAGGTGCGACTCGCATTGGTCAGCAACAGCAAAGACCGGATCAAAATGGCTACTATTGCCATTAATTAATAATTAATAATTAATAATTAATAATTATTAATTGGGTAGCGACCCTGTGACCGAGAAACCGGGTTTCTTTGAGAAATACCGAGAAACCCGGTTTCTTTGAGAAACCGGGTTTCTTAACTTCCAGGAGAGAAACCCCCTGTGACCGAGAAACCCGGTTTCTTTGAGAAATACCGAGAAACCCGGTTTCTTTGAGAAACCGGGTTTCTTAACTTCCAGGAGAGAAGCCAGGTTTCTTGACTCAGGAGAGAAACCCCCTGTTACCGAGAAACCGGGTTTCTTTGAGAAACCGGGTTTCTTAACTTCTAGGAGAGAAACCGGGTTTCTTAACTTCCAGGAGAGAAGCCAGGTTTCTTAACCTACGGCGACCAATGGAATTTTCGGCCTAATAATTCCTCGAGTTTCTGGTTGTGGGGACGGAAAAAGTCGCCTAGGGTCTGACGTAATGTTTCTGGTATGGGATTATAGGAACCTGCGGTATATCGGGGGTATTCGGAGAGTTGATGGTCGGGAAGACCTAAAAACTCAAATACCTGTTTGAGGGTGTTCTGGGGGTGGTTATATAATTCTTCACTGGTGAGGATTAAAAGCTGTTCGGGAGGGAATTTTTGCATCCACTTTTCCAGAAAATAAACATACATTCCCCGCAGTAGATAACCATATTGACATCCCCAAAATTTGCGTTCGGTTTGGGTGGGGTCGTCAATGGTATCGAGAATGGCAATTTCATCTATCATGGCTTGCTCGAGAGTCCGCTTTTCTTGACCCATCCAATTTCGGTGGTCTTGATATTGAGAAAAAGCCCGATCTACTGGATTTCTGAGGGTGACAATTAGCTTGACTTCTGGGAAGGCTTGCGAAATGCGATCGCATACTTTACTATCGACTATATAACTAGGGCTGGCTTCTCCGGTGAGAAATTCGCCGCCAGGGGGAATGGGGGGAAAATGGGCGAGATACCAGTCTAAGCCTCGGTAATATTGCCACATGAAAAAATCGACTTCTTTATGGAGGTTAGGAATTATCTGGGGATGATGACAAAGGTATTCATAAAGGGAGGTTGTGCCACCTTTTTGAGCGCCAATAATTAGGAAATTCGGACCTTGAACTGATGCGGTTTCCCAGTGGTTGCTAAAAAATTCGGGGCGAATGATTTTGGTTTTGGCTAAGACTCCCTGTTTGTAGGTGGAAATGGCGGCGGAAATGTCGCCTATTTCGGTGAGTAAATCACCATAATTTATGTAGGGTTCGGGATAGTGGGGAACCTGGGAAATTGCCTGCTGATAACCGGAGGCGATCGCCTCTATTTGCTCGGGTTGTAATTTGATAAAACTATAGGTGCGTAAATGCCGCAGTTTTATATATGCTATTTCCCCGTCTGGTTGGGCTTTAATAGCGTCTAAATAAGCGGCAATTGCCCCATCAATATCTTGCTGTTGTAAGAGGGTATCACCCAGGCGAATATAGACTTCTGGGATTTCTGGATCAATGGCGATCGCTTTTCGATAAGCATCAATCGCCTGGGGGATTTCTCCCTGTTTAAACAAACAATATCCCAGATTATTATAAGACCAAAAACAATCGGGATTGAGATTAATTGCCTGATTAAATACCTCAATCGCCTCTGACCATTGGCGCAGGTTTAGTAATGCTAAACCCAAACCATAATATCCCCAGGAATAGTCAGGTTTAGCGGCGACCATATCCCGATAAATGGCGATCGCTTCTTCATATCTACCCCCTAAAAGTGCATCTTCGCCAGTTTTTTGGTCTCGCGATAAAATCTCGGTCAGCCGTTGATGTGCTTCTGGTTGTTGAGGGTTAATGGCGATCGCTTTCCGGTAGGCGGCGATCGCTTCTTCGGGCTGATTTTGCTGGCTGAGTAAATCGCCCAAGTGAAAGTGAGACCAATAGAAATCCGGGTTTAATTCAATTTCCTGGCGATAGTTGTCTATGGCTTCGTCAATACGCCCTAATCGAGTTAAAATGACTGCTAAATGGTGATAAGACCAAGAAAAGTCTGGCTTGAGTTCAATGGCTTTCTGATAGGCGGTGATAGCTTGTTCATCTAGTTTGGTGCTAGTCAGTGCTTGACCCAAACCGATATAATAGATATATATATTGGGCTCCAATTCAATGGCTTTCTGATAACTGGCTATTGCCAAATCGACCTGATTTGTGTTATGATATGCCTGGGCGAGTTTATAGCGAGCGACTGCCAATTGAGGATGAATAGCGATCGCCAAATTATACCAAGCGATCGCGCCTTGGCTATCCTGGTGTTTCTCCAAACTCTCACCGACAATCAAACCAAAATTTGGGTTAACAGAACCAGGATTTTCGCTAATTATCTGATAAAGTTTTTCCGCCTCAGCTTGGGGTTGTTGCAAATGTTGCCAAATGCTGCCTAAACTGGTATAGGCGGCGGCTAAGTTAGGGTCAGCCTCAATAGCCTGTCGATAACAATTCGCCGCCAGTTCCCATTGTTGAGACCCAACATAATCATTTCCCAAATTCAGACAAACTACAGCTTGATTAGCAGTGGACATAGACAAGTTTTCAAAAAGCCATCAATTACATGATCCACAAAAGGCGGGTTAATTAGTCTTCTAGCCCCCCAGGGAGAAACTCAAGTAACCCCCTCCTACATTATCGATTATTTGGGGTTGGGATGCAAGGTTTCAGTTGGGTATCAATGCTTTTAATGTGGTCAATAAACCAATCGCGCAAGTCTTGTTTGATGCTGAGAACAATTGAGTTAAAGTTATCATGATGTTCGACGCGACTTTTAATCATTTCAAAACTGATCACAAATCGTTTATGTGCGTTCTGATTATTTTTGGCGACGGGACATTTATATAAATTCATGCAGGACTCCTCATATTTGAAATGGTTATTAATATACATTTCCAGAAATTTGATAGTTGATTGAAGTTCCTGGGGGCTGCGGTTCTGTTCCAGGTTAGCAATCAATAAATCCATCTGGTCGAATAGTTGCTGATGTTGAAAATCAATCAAGGGGATGCCAATTTTCAAAGAATCATTCCAAGTGGGAGTCATATATTTAGCCTAATTAATCAAGTAGGTTGACCATGAACGATTGACCAAGTTCTTCCCATACTACTATAGCAAACCCCAAGAAACCGGGTTAGAGACACCCGGTTAAGGAGATAATTATGATTGTGCAGCCACCAAGCGATCGCGCGCATTTTGCAAGGCTAATTTAACCTGTTCAAAACCGGTGCCGCCGTAGCTATTCCGGGCGGCGACGACTTGTAAAGGTGCGATCGCATCATAAATATCGACATCAAATTCAGGGTGTAAAGACTTCCACTCTTCTAGGGTAAGGTCTTTTAAAAGTTTCCCGGACTCCAGACAAGTTCTGACCACCTTACCCACCAAATTATAGGCTTCCCGGAAAGGAACCCCCTTAGTAGCGAGATAATCAGCGACATCAGTAGCATTCGAGAAATCTTCCGCCACTGCTTCAGCGAGACGTTGTGGGCGAAACTCCATCCCTTGGGATAACAAAATAGTCATCGCCTCCAGACAGCCTTTCACAGTTTTGACCGCATCAAATAAGGCTTCCTTGTCCTCCTGGAGGTCTTTATTATAAGCCAAAGGTAAACCCTTCATCAGGACTAATAGCCCTTGTAGATGTCCAAAAACCCGGCCAGTTTTACCGCGCACCAATTCAGGAACATCGGGGTTTTTCTTTTGGGGCATAATACTAGAGCCAGTGGAACAGCTATCAGTGAGGGTGACAAAACCAAACTCCTGGGAAGCCCAAAAGATAATCTCCTCGGAGAGGCGGCTGAGGTGAACCAAAATGAGACTAGAAGCACTGAGAAACTCGATCGCCCAATCGCGATCGCTCACCCCATCCAAACTATTAGCATAAACCCGGTCAAACCCCAATAATTCGGCGCTATAGTGTCGGTCAATGGGAAAAGTAGTCCCCGCCAAAGCACCGCACCCCAGAGGGGAAGTATTGACCCGTTGATAAACCTCTCCCAGACGTTCCCAGTCGCGGTGGGTCATTTCCACATAAGCCAGTAGGTGATGAGCCAAACTGAGAGGTTGCGCCCGTTGTAGATGAGTGTATCCTGGTATGAGAGTATGGACGTGATTAGTAGCCAGATCCAATAAAACCCCTTGCAAATCAAGAATCTGGGTGCGGATTTGTTGAATTTGGTCTTTCAGGTAAAGGCGGGTATCAGTTCCCACTTGGTCATTACGCGATCGCCCCGTATGGAGTTTTTTACCGACATCTCCGGCAATTTCGGTAAGTCGGCGTTCAACGGCGAAATGAATATCCTCAGCATCGACACCGGGGTTAAATTGACCCTGGCGGTATTCTTGGCGAATAGTCTCCAAGCCATCAACTAAGGCTTGTCCTTCTTCGGGGGAGATAATCCCGGTTTTGACCAACATTTTGGCATGAGCGACGGAGCCAGTCAAATCATACTCGATTAACTCAATATCAAAGCCGATACTGGCGTTAAAAGTAGCGATCGCTGGATGCAAAGCCTTTTCAAATCGTTGGCTCCAGGTTTTAGCTTCAGTCATAGTCCTATAATCTGTAAATTAGCCATAAATGTCTGAGCAGCAAATTTAGGAAACCCTTTAGGGTAAGAGGCTTTTCGCCCACCACCCCATCCCCAAGCCAATCAAAAAAGCCCAAAGCTGTCCGGTTTCCAGTAAATTATTCCAGGTATTCGTAACGTTAGTCCATAAATCAATATTTACCCGTTGACCGAATAGCACTGGTAGGGTCGCGCCGACTTCCCCCCACCCCCATGACCAGTGAGGGGTTAAAATGAGAATATGGCTCCCAGGGTTGCTGCAAGTTTCTACAAACATGGATAAAACATCAACGGACATAATCGGCATTCTCCCCGCTTTAAGAGGGTTGCACCTGTAGCACAACCAGAGTCATGTCATCAATATTACTGTTACTCGGACCGATAAACTTCTGAACTTCGGCAAATATATAATCTACAATGCGATTGGGAGTCTGGGAGTTTTGACAAGCCCATTGAAAGGCTGTCTGTAGGTTATCTTCATCAAAGCGATCGCCCCCTTGATTCGCCGCATCAGTAAAGCCATCAGTATAGTAAATCACAGTATCCCCCGGATGCAGTTGCACTTGGGCTTGGTAGTAACGGGTATCAGCATCAAGACCGATCAACATTCCCAAAGTATCTAACCGACGAATACTGTGGCTTTGTGCTTGCCATAATAAAGGGGGATTATGGGCGGCGTTACTATAGGAGAGAATTCTAGTCTCCGGGTCATACTCCGAATAAAACAGAGTCACAAACCGATTAGAATTTTCTAAGTCAGCATACATCACCCGGTTAAGATGTTGCAGAATCTGGGCGGGGGAATGGCGGTTGAGAACTTCCGCGCGTAACATTCCCCTAGTCATGGTCATAATTAACCCGGCTGGGACTCCTTTTCCCATGACATCACCAATGACAATACTCCAATGTTCCGATGATGTCTGACCGTCGCTAACTTCTCCGGAACCGGGATGATTTTCATGTTCATGTTTGTCAAAATTCGAGGGGATAAAGTCGTAATAGTCTCCCCCGACTCGGTTGGCGGTTTGACAGCGTGCAGCCACTTCTAAACCGGGAATTTTCGGACATTTACGGGGAAGTAGGCGCAGTTGAATTTCTGCACCAATTTCTAATTCTCGGTCTAGGCGTTCTTTTTCCCGCAATGAAACTGATAGTTCATCATTAGCGATCGCCACAGCCGTTTGATCAGCTACCAGTCTAATTAATTTCTGGCGGGTTGGTGTCCACAGGTAATCAGGAGCATGGCTGAACACATACAACCGCCCCCGTGATACATTATTAACCAGGATTTCCGTGCTAAAAAGTTTTACATCCTGCCCCAAGCAACTACTCACCTGATCGTCTAGGTTTGCCACGTATTGGGGCGCGAGACTCTCGGGAACCACTCCCACCGTTATGGTATCATTAGGCTGGGATATCACCTGTCTGGTAGCCGCCTCTAAAATGGCGCGAATATCCTGACACTGACGACCATCTTGGCAGTGTAGGCGTTGAAATCTCACCTGACCGTTAGGTTTAAACAGCACCAAAGCACCACCATCAGCATCTGTCACTCGACTAGCAACTAGGGGAGTTAATTCTAAGAACTGATTGAGATTATTAAAGCTACGGAGGGCAAAACTTAGGGAACTCAGCAACTCATTAATATTTTGCTGTTCCCGATGGAGTCTAGCCACCATTTGCTTTAAGTGAGAGGCTGATGTCACATCAGCATCTGAGGAACTTGAAAGGGAGTCTGAAGGTTGTTCTGAGCGTCTTGGAAGTGGCACAGCAGTCATATTATTAGTATATATTTTTTGAAGGTTAGAGTGCAATAGTAAGTCCAAAAAAATGAAAGTCTCTCTGCCAAAAGTCTGGTTTTCTGGCAAGTATCCATGACAGATTATCCCTGGCTACACTGCAGGGTACTGCCATCTACAAAATCGGCAATTACCACCAGTAATCATGAGCTACCCTCCCCCAGTGGCTAATATTTACCCTAGGCGATCGCTTATCTGGTGTTTTTGAAGATGGCAATATGTGGGAATCTGCTCTATAAAATGATTAACTGTTCCCCATGATGACACTTAAATAGCCATATTGGCACTTTAACAGAGCTTTAACCACTTAACAGGGCTTCGATAAACTCGTAGCTTGAAAAAGGCCGCAGGTCTTCGATACTTTCCCCAACACCAATAAAACGAATCGGTAGACCTAGCTGTTGTACAACAGCTAAAGCCACACCACCTTTAGCAGTTCCATCTAATTTTGTCAAGACCACACCGCTAAGTTGAGCAACTTCGGCAAATACTTGGGCCTGGCGTAGTCCGTTTTGACCTAAAGTTGAATCAAGGACTAGGAGGGATTCTACCTTAGCATCTGGTGCTTGTTTGTCTATTACGCGACGAATTTTGTTAAGTTCCTCCATCAGGTTCTTTTTGTTCTGCAATCTACCAGCAGTATCAATAACTAGCAATTCGGTCTCGCGGGATTTAGCAGCAGCGATCGCATCATAAACCACGGCGGCCGGATCTGTATTCTTTCCAGGATTAGCAATCACCTCTACGCCACTACGTTCGCCCCAGACCTTTACTTGTTCGACTGCTGCCGCCCGGAAAGTATCCCCAGCCGCAATTAAAGTCCGGTAGTCTGACTTTTGGGCAATATGGGCAATTTTCCCGATGGTAGTAGTCTTTCCAGCTCCATTGACCCCGGTAATTAACCAAATATTCAATTGTTCTTTTTCGGGGGCAAATGTGGGACTATAGCCATTTTGATAGGGTTTTTCCAGGAGATCTCGCAGAAGTTGTTTTAAATAGGCGATCGCATCTTCCGGGGGTAAAGCATCCTCTAGCAGGCGGTTTTGTAGCGCCTCAATAATCACGTCAGTAGCTTCTACACCCACATCAGCTTGCAGCAATAAAGCCTCAATTTCTTCTACCGCCGCCTGATTTAGGGGTCCCTGACCAACGATCGCTTTTAATTGATTGAGCAAATTACGGCGAGTCCGCCCTAAACCTTTCCACAGCTTTTGTAGCCAGGTGATTTCCTCTACTGCTACTTCCTCTGGTCTACGTCCCTGATTAGCCAAAACTTCCGCCGACCACAGGAACATCTCATCAAATACTAGATCCGTCGATTCTCCCTCACCGCTGGCTGTGGTTTGCCCCCCTTCCGGTTCCGGTTCGGAAATAGCCGTTTCTTTTAATCTCTCAATTCTCGCCTGTCGTTCCGCCTGGGTTCTCGCCCAAATTGGCAAAGACTCATCAATACTCTCTTCAACAATCGCTACAGGTTCAGCGGTTTCTCTAACTTCCGCCGTCTCTGCGACTTCCTCTGCGACTTCCTCTGCGACTTCCTCTGCGACTTCCTCTGCGACTTCCTCTGCGACTTCCTCTGCCACTTCCACAGGTTCAGTCGTTTCTGTTAATTCTGCGGGGGTTTCCTGAGCCTTGATGGTACTTGTTTCGGCTTCTGTGGGAGGGGAGACATCATCAATAGCATCTTCTGTGGGGGCTTCTGTGGGCTGGTGTTGTTGCTGAATATTTTGATAAGCAGCCTTAGCCCACTGTAAATAATCCTCATTAGCGGTTGTAGGCTGAGGCGGTTGTTTATTTTCGGGTTCGTCGGGAGTTGTTGAGGGTTCAGCTTGTTGTGTATCTTCTGCTGAGGGGCGATCGCTAAACTGGCGGCGGAACCAATTAAAAACCATTTTACTAATTACTCAAATTTGACAACAGATTTAGGTGTTGGTGAGGCGGGAATTTGTAATAGCAGACCCACAGCATCACCGAAATTTAGACAGTTGAAGACTCAGTTTTGAGGTGGTCAACAACACGACGGAGAACCCCGTTAATAAATCGGTAACTGTCCTGGTCGCTATAACGTTTAGCCAACTCCACCGCCTCATTAACGGCAATTTGTTCTTGAACCCCCAGATATAACAATTCAGTTACAGCAATCCTTAAAATATCGCGATCGATGCGAGGGAGTCTGGATAATTGCCAATCAACCATGGCTTCTTCTAGGGAACTATCGACAGCTTCCCGGTGAGTGTTAAGCTCGACCAAAATTTTGACAGCATAGGAGTAGACATCTTCCTGACTTGCCAATTGTACCAATTCCGGCAATTCCACAGCAGTAGATAAACGATTAATGGCTGATTGAGTCAATGCGATCGCCTCACTAACCATTGTCCGGGCGCTGTGCAAATCCGCCGCCCTAGTTTGGCTACTCAAAAGGCGATCGTTACCCCGTTGTAATTCGGCCATAGCCGTCTCTAGGGATTCTTGTCCTTCTGTGGTTAAGGTACGGACAGCAGCGAGGACCACATCTTCCATTTGCTGAGTCTCAAGCTTTTCGGGAGTTGATGGCAGTTGGCTCATCCCCAAAAGGGCGAGTTCACGGGCTGTTCTACGAGCTTGCATATTGGTTTAGTATAAATGTCTTAGTTTAGCAACAAAGTAGTGGCTGGGATAGATTCTAGCAAAAAATCGGTTTCCAGCTCACCCCAAGCAGCTTTTGTGGGTTAAGGACAAAAAAGCCGGGAAAACCCGGCGGAAAGTTGTCAATTTTCAGACACAAATCAATAAGCCAGTTCTACCAACTTGAGACTGAGATTCCACATTTTCTCAGCTCTTTCCTCATCTCTAGCTTGGGGCGAGACCCGTTGCACAAAAGACTGTCGGCCTTTTTTCTGGCGATTTCCCCAACTCCAGTAAGCACCAGACTGGCGATATTCCTCATCAAGGACCACAGCAGCCACTCGTTCTCCAGCCAATTCCTGAGACACATAGCCCTTGGTAATGTATTTCTGGAATATAGGAAATATTTTCTGGAACAGGGGATAGTGATTGCGGAACAGGGGCGTATCCGCGACGCAACCTGGGTAAAGAGAGGTGAAAGTGATACCAGTTTCCTCGTGATAGCGTCGGTGCAATTCCCGCATAGTTAGGACATTGCAAACCTTACTATCTTTATAGGCTTTGACGGGTTCAAATTTTTTGCCGTCAATCATAGAAACCGGTTCTCGGAAGCCCTTAGCAAACCCTTCCAGGTCTCCCAAATCGGGGCGGGGTGGAATTTTGCCACCGAGTTCGTCGGGGTTATGGGTAACCGTTCCCAAAATCACCATACGCTTATCCTCAGCGGGAGAGCGTTTCATGTCCTCCATCATCACATTACAGAGGAGGAAATGCCCTAGGTGATTGGTGGTCATGGTCAACTCATAGCCTTCTGGACTACGAAGGGGTTCTTTTATGAGGGGCATATAGATAGCCGCATTACAGACTAACCCCTCCAAGGTTCTACCCGTAGCCCGGAATGAGTTGATAAACCGTCGGACACTCTCAAGGGAACCGAGGTCGATATGAAGGATAGTGCGGCTGTCTTCGGGAATCCCTAATTCTTGGGCGGCGGCTTCTGCCTTTTCCAAGTTACGACAAGCCATGATCACATGAGCGCCCCTATCGGCGAGGGCTTTGGCGGCGTATAAACCAACCCCCGAAGAGGCACCCGTGACTATAACCGTTGATTTTTGATCCTGTACCATTTTTAGTTAAAACTCCGTTGATCACCGTCAGTTTTCTAAGTAATTATTCCGACGGAGACCCTGGCTGTTATTGATTTAGCGAGGTATCCTAGTAGGGGTCGAGAATGGAGTCGCCTCCATCCCCTCCCATTCAAAACCGGACGTGAGACTTTCACCTCATCCGGC
>NZ_JBIMLI010000004.1:0-77435 GCF_051859755.1 Limnospira sp. | reverse complement strand
TGAGTCGATAACCCTCCTAGAGATGGCCAATGAGTTAAGAGAATTCCCATCAAATGCCGACAGACACCTAGGGAGACCTCAACCGTTTGGATTAGCAGCACTCGCGCTGCTGCTGTCGGGTTAAGATTCCATCGGTCTGTATGGATGATTGATGTGGGTTTGTTGGTTAGCATGGTGTCATGTTAACCCATGGTGAACTAAATGTCAAAAGCTCTCAGGTCTTTCTCTCACACCGTTGCCAGCATCAAGATTCATATAGTGTTTGTCACCAAATACCGTCATCCCGTCATCTCTGGGGAGATAGAAGAGGACATGAGCGAACTTTGTCGGAGCATCTGCGAGAAGAATGATTGTCTCCTAGAAGAGGCGAAGGCAGATTTAGGGACTAATGACCATATTCATTTATTGGTTGACCTAGCTCTAATGGTCTCTATTTCTAAGCTCTGCAATACGATGAAGACCGTTACCAGCCGCGAAATCAGGAAGCGTTTTGTGCGACAATTGAAACCGTACTATGGTCGTCCGGTTTTTGGGAAGCGTGGATTTAGTGTCGTCTCGGCTGGTTGCGCCTCGTTGGATGTCCTCAAAGCTTACATAGAGGGGCAAGGCTACGATGATTGACCTGACCGATCCTTGACCCCCACCTGCTGACGCGAGGTGGGGGAATGCGTCGCTATTTTTGTTCAATGAAAAGGAGAGATTAGCAAATTGCCAAAAAATGAGCAAACCAGCTTCCGAGATTATCAAGAAGATGGTCATCTTTGGATCACGTTATTTGCTGGTGAATACTATCCAGATATCCTATCATTAGCCTGTGAACTTTATCAACCTGTACTGGTCACATTTGGTCATCTGTTAAAGTCGTCCCATTCTTCAACGGATCTATTTTTGGCAATTACACAAATCCAACCCGTTTGGATGCGGATACAACTTGGTCGAGTATTCAGAAAATATGTGAGTCCAGAAACACCTGTAGAAATGCTCAAAAAAAAATCAAATGCTGATCAAATATGTAATCGATTTGGCAAGGGATTTCGTTTAATTACAGAAGTTCAATCCCAATTTTTGTCGAGACCTATGCCTGATGAGGCTTTATGTGCCGTGCTTTGGGAATATAAGGAGCGTGGTAAAAAAGGATATGATCTAACAGAAAGGCTATTTAAAATCGTTCGTGAACAATATTCAAAACTGGAGATTATCGGCCCTCAACGTGCTGGCAAAGATGTAATATTAGGAGAATTTTTTGATAATTATCCTCGACCAAATCGCCCAGTAGACTTTGTTTTATTACATAATAATCAGCCAGTTGCTGTGGGTTTAGCTAGGTATGATTCAGACCGAGGTGGTACTCAAGAAGATGATCGAACAGGCCAGTATCGTGATTGTGCTAGTGAGATTCTGAAATATGCTCAAACTAATGGATTAAATCTTAAAGTCATATTCCTTAACGATGGCCCCGGCTTACTTCTGGGTTCAATGTGGCGAGATTATGCGGATCTTGAGGATGCTTGGTATGGTAAAGTTAAGGTGGTTACTCTCCGAATGTTTCCAGAACGCATAAACATCGAGTGGTTAGTATCATAACAGTTAATTTATGGCAATTGGAATACCTAAAAAAGATAAATTGCTTGACGATAATCAAGTTGAGCTGGTCTATGCCCATAAAAAATCATACCAGGAAATTATTAATAGTGATTTAGTCGAATATCAAAGTATTTATTCTCATGCTTCACCTAAAAGGTTATACTTTGGCGATAATTTAGATGTTCTTCGTTTACTGGCTACGGAACCCGAAATATGCGGGAGTATTAATTTAATCTATATAGACCCACCCTTTGCAACAGAAAGCCATTTTTTGTCACGAAAACAGTCGAAGGCTTATGATGATACCTTAACGGGTGCTATGTTCGTGGAATTTTTACGAGAACGTCTGATATGGCTGCATCAATTACTGTCAAATCATGGCTCAATTTATTTACATCTTGATGAAAAGATGATTTTTCATATCAAGCTAATAATGGATGAAATTTTTGGTGCTGAAAACTATCGAAATATGATAGTCAGACAAAAATGCAATCCCAAAAATTATACTCGTAGAACTTATGGGAAAACCGCAGATTTTATATTATTTTATACCAAGTCAGATACATATATATGGAATCAACCCAAAGTCCCCTTGTCGGAAAATAGTAAAAAGGAGTATCAATATATTGAACCAGAAACTGGTCGTCAATTTATGAAGGTTCCACTCCATGCACCAGGTGTGCGTCATGGTGAAACTGGGAAGCCTTGGCGGGGTAAAATGCCGCCTCCGGGTAAACATTGGCAATATCCCCCAAAGACTCTGGATGAAATGGACGCACGAGGTGAAATATTCTGGTCTAAAAATGGTAATCCTAGAAGGAAGGTTTATCTCAATGAACATTCAGGGGTGGGAGTTCAGGATATTTGGCTAGAGTTCCGGGATGCTTATAATCAAAATGTTAAAATTACGGGATATCCAACTGAAAAAAATCCTGATTTATTGAGAAGAATAATTGCGGCTTCATCGAATCCAGGAGATTTGATACTTGATGGTTTTGCCGGTTCGGGGACAAGTTTGGCGATCGCTGATGAAATGCAACGTAATTGGATTGGTGTAGATCATAGTATAGAAGCGTTTAAGACAATTTTAAATCGATTTGAACATGGTATTAAACCTATGGGTGATTTTGTCAAAAGTAGTGGGAGTAATTCAGAGGAAGTTTATATACAACCAACATTATTTGACCAAGGCGCTTCTGACCAATTAGATAATCGGGCTAAAAGATTAGATAATCAGGACACTAAAATCACGGATTTCTCAATTTTTGTACCTAGCCCCATCCCCGCACAAATTGAGGATATTGTGAAGACATGGCAGGGTAATGGATAATTATTCTGGTTAGATGGAATCAGGGTCATGGGAGATAATTTGCTATCACTAGAAAATTAATTAGTTTGGGTAAGACGATCGCGGTCATGGGGTTGATGTAGCTCCAGGTCAGGACCGAGGGGGATAATTCCGCCGGGGTTGAGGGGAAATAAATTGCCGTAATAGTCTCGTTTAATAACTTCTAAGTTGCAGGTTTCGGCGACTTCGGGAAGTTGATATATATCGCGCAAATAGGGGTAGAGATTTTGATAATCCACTAGGCGGCGACGGTGGCATTTAAACAGGCTATAATAAACGGTATCAAATCTAAAGAGGGTGGTAAATAATCGGACATCTGCCAAGGTAATGCGATCGCCACATAAATAACGGGAATTGGCTAGGGTTTTGTCGATTAAATCGAGGGTATCAAATAGCTGATTACAGGCGGTTTCATAGGCGGTCTGGGTTTGGGCAAAACCACAGCGATAGACACCATTATTAACATATTGATAAATTTGCTCATTCCAAGAGTCGATCGCTTCTTTTAAGGCGGGAGGATATAAATCTAGATCGGGGTATTTCGCGAACTGCTGAAACTCGGAATTTAACATAACAATAATTTCGGCGCTTTCATTATTGACGATCGCCTTTTGCTGCGTGTCCCACAAGAGGGGGACAGTAGCTCGCCCCTGATAACCCGGTTTAGCATTATGATAGAATTCAGGTAGGGTGTTAAATTCGACTTCTGGCTGGTCAAAAACCCACATTCCCGAGTCGGGGGAAGGAGAAACGATATTTATGGATATCGCAGAGGACAACCCCTTTAAAGCCCGGACAACTAGGGTTCTGTGGGCCCAAGGACAACCCCAGCCCACAATTAACTGATAGCGTCCCGCCTCTGGGGGATAGGCTGCTGTCCCTACCTGGTGGCGAAATTGGCTTTCGGGGCGGATATATTCCCCAGAAGAATTACGGGGGGCTAACTTTGACATCATCAACCGCCACATAGTAGTCCAGGCGAACTTTCCTAAACGGACGATCGCCCCTGGGGGGAGGGGGCTACCGCTTTTTTTGGTGGGAGTGGGAGTGGGGGCCATAATTAGTGAACAGGAATTGTTGTAGTGAGACTAATTTAACTATTATAACCAAGTTAGAGATTATGGAAAATAGCGATTGGTTAAAACAACTGAAAACCCATAAAGCGATCGCTGTAATTCGCCCCCCCAGTTGGGAACTAGGTTTACAAATGGCTGGGGCTGTTAGCCGGGGCGGTATTCGCTTAATTGAAATTACCTGGAATGGTGAAAAGGCACCGGAAATCATTAGTAAACTTAGGTCAGAGTTGCCGGATTGTTTAATTGGGACTGGCACAATTTTAACTGAGCAAAATTTACGGGATGCTGTCAATTGTGGCGCACAATTTATATTTTCTCCCCACATTAATTTATCATTAATTCAATTAGCACAAGCCAGGACAATTCCGATAATTCCGGGGGCTTTATCGCCGACGGAAATTGTGACTGCGTGGCAAAATGGGGCGAGTTCTGTTAAAGTTTTTCCGATTTCAGCGGTGGGAGGTGTTGATTATATTAAAAGTTTACAGGGTCCCCTAGGTCAAATACCCTTGATTCCTACTGGGGGAGTAACTTTAAACAATGCTATGAAGTTTATTCAAGGGGGGGCTATAGCGGTGGGATTATCAGGAGATTTATTCCCTAAACAGGCGATATCCCAGGGTAACTGGCAGGAAATTACTGGGCGCGCGCAACATTTAATAGATATCCTGAACTCTGGGGATAAATCAGAAAACGGGGACAAATCCCATGATTCAGAAGGGGTAAAATTCTTCTAAAATGGATTTAGTCATGCACAGACTCTAGGAAGGTGAAATCATGAAAAGTTCAATTCCATGGCGTAAGCTGGGACTATTGGTAGCGGGGCTGAGTCTAGGGGTAACACTGCTTTACGGGGACTCAACTCCGGTACAAGCCCAAGAATTTCATAACATGATAGCGCGGCGGATGTTGGATTTACAACAGTCTTCGGAACGTTGGATTCAAATTGATCTGACTCGCCAACGGTTGATCGCTTGGGAGGGAAATAAAGCCGTTTATGCGGTGATTGTTTCTACTGGAAAACCCTCAACTCCTACCCGTGTTGGTAATTTTAGGGTTCAAACTAAGTATCGTAGTACCCGTATGACTGGCCCTGGTTATGATGTGCCGGATGTTCCTTATACAATGTACTACGATGGCGGCATGGCAATTCATGGCGCTTATTGGCATAATATGTTTGGAACTCCAGTTAGCCACGGTTGCACAAATGTTGCTGTAGACCATGCTAGATGGCTGTTTGAGTGGGCATCAGTTGGCACACCTGTTATAGTACATGAGTAATAGGATTTACAAGCCTAAACGAACTTTGGCAATTGGTGATATTCACGGTTGTTCGGTGGCTTTTGATACCCTAATTAGGGCGATTAAACTGCAACCAAATGACCAGATTATCACCTTGGGTGACTATGTGGATCGCGGCCCAGACTCGAAGGGAATTATCGATCGCCTCATCGATTTACATGACCGAGGACAATTGATTGCTTTGCGGGGAAATCATGAAATTTTGATGTTGCGATCGCGTTCTTTGGGTTGGGATGCCTGGTATCATTGGCAGGCTTCTGGAGGGGAAGAAACTATCGCTTCTTATGGTCATAATGGCGGGTATAAGGCGATTAATTCTATCCCTGAAAAACACTGGTATTTTCTCGAAAAGGTGTGTCGAAATTGGTGGGAAAACCGATCGCATTTTTTTGTTCATGCTAATGTGTATCCCAATTTACCTTTAAATAAACAACCGGAAAGGATGCTATTTTGGCAATCATTTGATCATCCTTCTCCTCACTATTCTGGAAAAACTATGGTTTGCGGTCATACTACCCAAAAAACTGGTCAACCTCTTAATATTGGTCATGCTATCTGCATTGATACTTGGGTTTGTGGTCAGGGTTGGTTAACTTGTTTAGATGTCAATAGTGGCAGAATTTGGCAAGCTAATCAAAAGGGGGAAAAACAAACTGGCTGGATTGATGATTTTGAGATTCCCTACGTCCCGATTCGATTTAGGATGCGCCTAAATCGGCGTTAAAATAGTAGCAAAATATCTCAATTAATGTTTATGCGAATTTTGGCGATTGGTGATATTCATGGCTGTTCAAAAGCCTTTGATACTCTCATAGATATGGTAAGTATTCAACCAGATGACCGCGTGATTACTCTGGGGGATTATGTCGATCGCGGTCCTGACTCTAAGGGGGTAATTGATAGGTTAATTTATCTGTATAATCAGGGTCAGTTAATCCCTCTACGGGGAAATCATGAAATTATGATGTTAGCAGCGCGATCGCATCCTAACAGTTTAGATACCTGGAAAATTTGTGGCGGTCAACAAACTATATTATCTTACCAAAATTCATCCCGAAAAAAACCTAAAATTAACCATATTTTACCTGAACATTGGGAATTTGTCGAACAAACCTGTTTAGACTATTGGGAAGAAGAAACTCATTTTTTTGTTCATGCTAATGTTGCGCCCAATATCCCCCTATCTAAACAATCCAATCACCATTTATTTTGGGAAAAGTTTTATAGTGCTAAACCTCACTATTCTGGTAAAACTATGGTATGTGGTCATACTAGCCAGAAAAGCGGAAAACCTGTAAATTTTGGCTATGCAATTTGTCTTGATACACGGGTATATAGCCCTAAAGGGTGGCTAACTTGTTTGGATATCAACACAGGTAAAATTTGGCAAGCTAATCAACAGGGAAAACGACGGGAAAGCTGGATTGATGAATTTATATCTAGCCCCCGCCATTTTAATTATGCACCGTGACAGATAATCAGCCTAACCCCCTGGTGTCAGCTTAATTGGACGACTGTTTGATTATTTAATAGGGTTTGACTGGTCAATATATCCTCGACTGTAATTCGTAAAAAACGCTGTTCATCAATCTGAAATTGTACCCGAATACGATCGCTACCAGGATTTCCCGGAGGGGTTAATTTAGCAATACTGCGTCCGGTGTCAGTATCATTTAAAGGTTGGACAGTAGCTTTTCCAGTGTTGAGACTGCGAGTAACTAGGCGATCGCCATCAAAAAAGACTTCTGTTCCCCCAGTTTCGTCGCCTAATTCACCAATAACTAATTCAATACTGGGTTGATTTTCTAAGGAAGCGCCTAACAATAATTCTACCGCTTCTGTCATGGGGTAGGGTTGACCAGATTTAATAATTGGATGCCAATCATGACAATTATCCCGGCGATTCCAATAGCGAACACCATAGCTATGATAAAGAAAGTCCTCAATTTTAGTGCCTAAACTTAGTTGTAATGCACCATGAGAAATCGCCTCAAAGGGTTTTTCGCTGCGAATTTGACTAGGGTTAAAATATTGCTTTACCCAGTCTTGAACAGCCGGAATTTGTACAGTCCCCCCTACTAATAAAACCGCGTCAATATCCCCCACTTCTATCCCTTGGCGACGCGCCTGCTGTAAAACCTGACCCATGGCTTTATCTAGGTTCTCAAAAAATTGGTTTTGTGTCAAGATTTCATTGAAGCGATCGCGAGTCATTTCTAACTCGTAACTCTCGAAGGTTTCCTCATTAAAATAAACTTCACTGGCTTGGGTTTTTAGGGATAACTGAATTTTCAGCTTTTCGGCTAAACGGGTGGTTAAAGCATTTTTGACTAATCCCTGGGTTTGGGCGAAATCATCTACCAGCCAATAGTCGATATCTGAACCTCCTAAATTCTGACCTGATTTGGCGATAACTCTCGCGGTTTTGGCTTTTTGTCCAGAAGATTCCGCTAAGGATTTTTGACCCCATTTCAGAATAAAACCTAGGGGATTTTTGGCGGTCGTGGCATCTAAACGGACTAGGGATAAATCCAGGGTGCCACCACCAAAATCTATGACTAGCAATAATTGGCGATCGCCTAATCCATAACCCAACGCCGCCGCTGTCGGTTCATCTATCATCCTCACTTGTGGGACTTCCAAGGACTCGCAGATACGACCTAACCAGTTGCGATAGGTTTCAAAACTATCTACGGGTACTGTAAAAATTAGGGAATCTACCGTTAGGGGAATGTTGCTGATAGCGGCGATCGCATTTTTTAAAAACCATTCTCCGGCGGTTTCAAAGGTGATTATCTCACCGTCAATTTCTGGTAAAAATCCCTGAATATTACTACCAATTCCCCGTTTAAAGTTACGGAAAAAACGCGGATCGTTGGCTAAATCATAACCGCGATCGCGCACTTGTTGACCTAATAAAACTTGTTTTTCCTTGGCATTTTCTACATAAAGCAGACTAGGAATTAATGGGGGATTTTGGGCTGAAATTTGTGACAAACCAGGTAATTTTAGGGTTTCCGGTTGTTCAGTAACTGGGTTCCAACGGGAAATTACTGTGTTACTGGTTCCCAAATCGATCGCGATCGTCATTGGATACTATATCAATAATATTGGCCTATAGTATATTATAGGACAATCAACCCCTACAGATAATTGTTATCCCCTAACCCACCCTCACCAAACCATACAGACCAGTATGCGGTAGTAAAATGTGACATTTCTCTTGTAACCTTGTTACAATGCTGGGCAAAATTTGTAATGGGAGTCGAACCCAGAATACGCCCAGTATCCAACCATGTTTTTTTTGTTTGATGTTCCCAACTTACCGAGTTGGCGGTTCACACTCGCTTCTGAAGGTTTGGCTACCAACAATTATCCGGGTTTATTCAAGTCTCAATTAGATCGGTTGCCCAATTTAAAGCCTGAATTTTTGTATCTAGTTGTCGATGATTTTGGGCTAAACTATCGGTCAATTTTTGCACCTCAGCCACATTAATCGTAGTTAATACTTTCAGTTCTCCTCTGGTATAGCGATCGTAGCGTTCTGATGCTGCTTCAACTGCCGCTTTATAAACACTGCGCTTGAGTTTGAGTGTATCCCTTTCTGCTAAAGCATCTGATAGAGATTTTCCCTCTAATTGCGTGACTGAGTTAGTCCGATTGATTTGCTGAATTAAACGCAGCAGTTCAGCGCTTAGATTTTCTAACTCCCCCATTAAGTCTTGGGGATCTTCGGGAGGTTCTTCGCCTTCCTGAACTTTCAGAGTTCGCAACAACCGCTGTTGTAATTGAGCGATTCGCTTCTGCAGATCAGCGCGTAAAATTAAGGCTTCTGCTAATTTCACAACCATCACCTCCCCCAAATTAACGGTATATGGTTTAGGACATTTTCCGACAATACCCCCATTTTAAATCTAAAATCAATTTTTGTCAAGACTTAATTTTGCTCTCTAGCAGTCATGGTTACTGTGACAACCTCAAGCCCGACTGAACTCGCCATAAGCCGTTATAAACTCCCTGTTTTTCCAGCAATTCCTCATGTCTTCCCCACTCGACTAATTGACCATCTTCCATCACATAAATACAGTCAGCATTGCGGATAGTGGAAAGACGATGAGCGATCGCAATAGTAGTACGATTTTGGGTGATGTATTCCAGCGATCGCTGAATGGCTGCTTCCGTTTCATTATCTACCGCTGATGTCGCTTCATCTAATATCAAAATGGGGGGATTTTTCAACACAGCACGAGCGATCGCAATTCGTTGTCGCTGTCCTCCCGATAGTTTCTGACCTCTTTCTCCCACAATCGTATCATATCCTAGGGGAAAACTATTGATAAAACCATCAGCCTCAGCCACTTTCGCGGCATTAACAATCTCATCAAAACTGGCATCAAAAGTGCCATAGGCGATATTTTCGGCTACAGTCCCATGAAACAGAAACACATCCTGACTGACTAAACCGATCGCTTTTCGTAAGTCCTCCAGTTTAATTTGTTGTAATTCTATGCCATCTATCAAAATGGTTCCTGACTGGATTTCATATAACCTTAATAACAGTTTGACCAACGTACTTTTACCAGACCCAGTAGCCCCGACAATAGCAATGGTATCTCCCGCAGGAATATATAGGGATAGGTTTTTAATGACTGGCATTTGAGGGTTATAGGAAAAAGTGATATTTTTAATGTCAATTTCTCCCCTAACTTCCTGACTATTTAAGGCAATATTTCCGGGGTGAGTAGCAATGGGGGTATCTAGTAAATTCATCACCCGATTGGTAGAAGCCATCGCCCGTTGATATTGGTCAAAAGTTTCTCCTAGGCGAGTTAAAGGCCACAGCAGACGCTGAGTAATAAACACCAAAACACTATAGCTGCCTACTGCTAACCGTCCTTCTATGGTTTGTAAACCGCCAACAATTAAGGTGGCAGTAAAACCAAAGAAAATCAAGAATCTAATCAGGGGAATAAAGGCGGCAGAAAAAGCGATCGCACGTCGATTAGCTAGTCTATAGCCTTGACTTTGCTTGCCAATTCTTTCCGCTTCATATTCTTCGGCGGTAAAACTTTTAATGGTGGTAATACCCGTCAAATTATTAGACAATTGACCATTCAGAAAACCAACTTTTTCGCGGACTTCTGCATAACGGGGCGCTAACCTTTTTTGAAACAGTATGGAACCCCCAACAATAAACGGCATCGGTAGCATAGCCAACCCAGCCACTTCGGGAGATATAATGAAAAAACCACCGCCGACAATTAATATTGTGGTCACTACTTGCAGAATTTCATTAGCCCCAACATCTAAAAATCTTTCCAGTTGATTAATGTCATCATTCAGGATAGACATTAAACTGCCGGTGCTGCGTTCTTCAAAATAGGATAACTCCAGATTTTGCAGGTGTCGATAAGCATCTAAACGCAGTTCATGTTGAATGGTTTGGGCGAGGTTACGCCACAGTAGTTTATAAATATATTCAAATAGGGATTCTAAACCCCAAATTATGCCACTGATAATCGATAAAACAATTAGTTGACTTTGGACATTTTCAATACCCCATCCGGCGATAAATGAGTCCTGTTCATTAACTACCACATCCACCGCCGCACCAATGAGAACCGGAGGCGCTAGGTCGAAGATTTTATTGAGAATTGAGCAAATACTGGCCTGCCAAATTTGCAGACGATAGCGATCGGCATATTCAAATAACCGCCTCAGAGGGGACTTAGAAATAGTAGGATTTTTGGTCACAATTTAAAGGTTGTTAAGTTTTGTAGAGATATGATAATTTTTTATTTTATGCACATAGCCAGCTTTTTGTCAAGGGTATCTGGGGATGGTCCAAATATTCTGGGATGTGGTAGTAGCCTAAAAAAAGGTGGGTTTTGGAGGTTTTGGGGGGAGGCAAAAGATTTATAAAGTGGGTTTTGTGGGTAATTTTATTAATCAGTTGATTATCTTGGTAAGCTGGGTTTAAATGGTAGGGCAATTATTAATCATTAGCCTTAGTGAAAATTGAGGGAGGATTGAATATTCAGTATATTTGATCACTGTTTATAGCTGGGTCTAAGTGATTTTTAATGCGATCGAATATTTATTTTTAGCAAATCATCATCAAGATTAATTGGATTGGCTTGCATAGCCTGGAGTGATTGAGATGAAATACCGTCAATTGGAAATCCAAGAAACGCTCGAAGACCTGAATTGTTTAATGTCTCAAACCATAGCAACTGAGGGGTTTGCGAAAGTTAAAGCACTTTATCTGCTCAAGTCTAATAAGGTTAGTAGTATTACTAAATTAGCGGTAGTATTAGGGGTGAACCGAATTACGATCCATCGCTGGTTAAATCGCTATAAACAAGGTGGAATAGATCGTTTAATTTTTAATGAATATAAAAAAGGACGTAGGCAAAAAATTCCCCCGGATGCGTTACAGGAACTCAAGTATAAGCTGACTCGCCAAGACTCTGGCTTTAAAACTTATTGTGATGTCCAAAGCTGGCTACAAGAAAAATATGGGTTACAAGTCTCATATAATGTGGTTTATGCTACTATTAGATATAGGCTCAATATGCAAATTTAGTCTGGCTAAATTGTGGAGAGCTGAAACTGGCAGTGCGGGCTTATCCTAGGGGGCTTTCATGAACAAATTGCCGATTCCGGTTTTCTTTGATAGTCATAAACTTGAGGAAGTGTGGAAAGTACCCTATCAGCAGCGGGAGAGAGAGGCACGGCTTTGGGCCAAAGAACATGACATTCAACCGGCAGCTAGGGATACTAAACGAATCGGTTTATTACTAATTGATGTTCAGAATACATTTTGTATTCCCGGATTTGAGTTATTTGTGAGGGGTGCGCTACAAGATAATCAACGATTATGTGAGTTTATTTATCGCCATTTGGGGAGGATTACTGAAATTATAGCCACCCTAGATACTCACACTGCTATGCAGATTTTTCATCCGATTTTTTGGGTGAATGATAGTGGTGAATATCCCGAACCGGGAAGGACTATTACTGATGAGGATATCGCTAAAGGTCGATGGCGGGTTAATCCAACGATCGCCCCAAATTTTAGGGGTTGGGATGAACAAACTTTAGCACAACACGCCCGCTATTATACCCATCAATTGACGGAAGGGGGGCGCTATCCTCTCACGATTTGGCCCTATCATGGTATGGTGGGCGGTATTAGTCATGCTTTAGTTTCAGGAGTAGAAGAAGCCCTATTTTTTCATAATATCGCCCGTTACAGTCAAACTCACCTAGAATTCAAAGGTCAACATCCCCTCACGGAAAATTATTCGGTTCTAAAGCCAGAGGTTTTAGTAGCTAGTAATGGCGTGAGTATTGGGAACAAAAATCAGGGACTAATTGAGAAACTGCTGAACTTTGATCTGCTATTTATTGCGGGTCAAGCTAAGAGTCACTGTGTCGCCTGGACTGTGGAGGATTTACTGACAGAAATTCAACATCGCGATCGCACTTTAGCGCAACGGGTTTATGTGTTAGAAGATTGTACTTCTCCGGTAATAGTTCCAGGTGTAGTCGATTTCACAGAAGCCGCAGAAGCCGCATTTGAAAGGTTTTCTGCCGCCGGAATTAATCTAGTTAAATCCACCGATGCGATCGCCTTATAATGGTTGTGCGGTAATAGCTTCCCAGAAGTGGAGGGAGAAGGCTTGAGGAGTAGCTGTAACCCGCATTTTTTGACCCCAACTGTAAACTTGAAAATCAATTAATTGGGGAGAATTAGTATCAGTGAAATCCATAGCACTGACCACCGCCACCCAATGACTAGGATAAGGTATTAAAGGCGGCTTATTTTTGAGTAAAGCCTCAGCATTTATCAAAGCCAACACCACCCCACCTTGGTCTAAAACAGCAGTGGCATTTTCCATAGCTTGGAGATGACCAAATAAATAAGGTTTGGTGAAATTAACATCAGCAAAGCCGAGAAGTTCCTGAGTCCATCCCACAATTTCCCAGGGCTTAGTAATTCCCGCCAAGTTACGGAGAATATCCGGCGCATTAGGCTCAATAGGAAGCCATAAATTTTGAGATTCTCGCAGGGTAGAAAGTAGCATCCAATCAGCTTGAGGCATCAGAAAGTTGCCGTGGGTATTTCGCAGACGTTCCGAGGCAGAAATCCAGGTATTTTTGAGGGTATGAAAGCCGCCGAGTTGAAACAAGTTACGGCAAATTTTGACATATTGTTGGGGGTGATGTCTAATCAGTTCAAAAATAATCACCGCCGGACCACAAAAAGGCTGTCCTCCCTGACTGAGACTAAAGGGGTTTTGAAGGCGCGATCGCATTTCACTAATCACCTGTTCCCGATCCAAGCCTAGCCAGACCCCAGGAACAGGAGAGGCCTCAAATTGAGCGATCGCATCCATAGCCATTTGTAACTGTTGAGGGTCTGGAAATACCTGCACCCGTCGTCTATCCTCCCTTACCGACACCAATCAAATATAATAAAGCCATCCTGACCGCAATACCGTTAGTAACTTGCTGAGAAATCAAACTGCGATCGGGATTATCCATCAACTCCGAACTAATTTCCACACCGCGATTAACCGGACCGGGATGGAGAATTTTGACATCAGGACGACATAACTTTAAGCGTTCTGTAGTCATCCCATAGAGTTGATGATACTCTCGCAGACTCGGCAATAAATAATTAGTCATCCGTTCTTTTTGCAAGCGCAAAGTCATGACAAAATCAGCATCAGCCAGAGCCTCATCTAAACTCCAATGTAAAAACAATTTTCCCGGGCGATCGCTACCCAACCCCGCAAACCATTTAGGTAGCAAAGTCGGCGGACCAGCTAAATGCAACTCCATTTCCGTAGCCGTCAAACTCCAGATATTAGACCGCGCCACCCGAGAATGCAAAATATCCCCAACCACCGCAATTTTCTTACCCCGCAATAAATCCAGGCGGGGATTTTCCGGGTCAAAAACCCGACAAATAGTAAACAAATCCAATAATCCCTGGGATGGGTGTTCATGTTGACCATCTCCCGCATTCAAAATCGCCACCTGAGTATTAAGGCGATCCATCTCGGAGGCGATCGCCAAAGGAACCCCCGCTTCACGATGTCGGATCACCATCATATCCGTTCCCATAGCCAAATAAGTTTTAGCCGTATCCAAGATAGTTTCACCCTTAGTCAGCGAAGAAGTCCCCGGCGCAAAATTCAACGTATCCGCCGACAGACGTTTCGCCGCCAATTCAAAACTATTGCGAGTCCGGGTCGAAGGTTCAAAGAACAAATTAGCCACCACCTGACCCTGTAAAGCCGGGACTTTTTTAGTCCTACGTCCGAGAACCTCCCGGAAACTAGCAGCAGTTTGCAAAACCGTATCATATTCAGCAGCAGTGAAATCAGCCAGAGATAGGATATGTCGGCGATTCCAGTTTGTCGTAACCATTTAGCCTCATTCAAGAAATATTTATCGATCGCGCCGGAGAACGGGGACAGGTCACTGCTATTCGGAGTCAAGCCTTTTAGCCTTGAATGATTAACTATACCCCATACCCATATACCAGCCATGATTAGTATCCAACATTTGTTACCCCCTGTTTTGACTACAGTGATGATTGTCGCCTTGACAAGCTGTAGTGTCCCCGTTGAGGAAAGTTCCGAAACCCCCATCAACCAACCCGACCCCCAAACCAGCAGCGCCCAAAGCAAACCAGAAACCCCTCCCGTGCCGCCGCCCCTAAAAGAACCCACCGTCCCCACAGCAAACACTATCCCAGTCACCCTTTATCAAGCCGACAGCACCTGTCAAAACCTAGTACCAAGAAGCATTACACTTCCGGCGGAACAGTCCCTAGAATTGGCAGTCAAGCAGGTTTTAGACAACCAGGAATCCGCCGACTTTTCCTTGGGGTATCGAATTATCCGCCATCAGCATACCATCACCATAGATTTTCGGGTTCCCAGCAATAGCCCCCGCGTGTTTACCTCCCTGTCCTCCTGTGAACAACTAGCGCTGTTCGGTAGTTTACGCCAAACCCTAACTAGCAACCCCGTTTGGCAAATCCAACAAGTCCACTTTACCAATAGGGGCCAGGAAATTGTACTGTAACTGTGACCCGTTGTATGGTATAATTGGATCCGACAAAAAACACCACTAACTTGGGGTTAACCAGTTGGTATCATTAACTACAGTTCCCGGACGGACTCAGCCCCTTATCATCAGAGGTGTTAGAGCAGTTGGGGCTACAATTTGTGCTATTTGATTCTTACGATCCAGGTGATTTCTACGATGAACTATTTGCCTCTCCAGGGGAACCGAGACCCGAAGGCAAACTGTTAATAGATAGGCTTAATTCCCTGTCCCCAGAAGAAATTAGGATGCGACAACAGGCGGCGAAAACCGCCATGATGAAACTAGGGGCAACGTTTAACGTTTATAGCGATAGTGAGGGGACCGAGAGGATTTTGCCCTTTGATATGATTCCTCGTATTGTTTCCGCGCAGGAATGGGCGTATTTAGAACGAGGACTAATCCAGAGAATTCAGGCTCTCAATTTGTTTATATCTGACATTTACAGTGATCAGAAAATAGTCAAAGATGGTGTGATTCCTGAAGATTTGATTAACTCATCTAAAGGCTTTCTTAAACCCTGTATGGGAATTGAAGCCCCTAAAAATATTTGGTGTCATATCACGGGGACGGATTTAGTACGCGATCGCGATGGTCAATGGTATGTTTTAGAAGATAACCTACGCTGTCCCTCTGGGGTTTCCTATGTTCTGGAAAACCGCCGGGTAATGAAAAGCACCTTTCCCCAAATCTTCGCTACCCTAGGGATTCAACCCGTTGATGAATATCCCAGTCATCTCCTAGATACCCTGCTGAATTTAGCCCCTTCCCACATCGATGACCCGACCGTGGTGGTTCTGACTCCGGGGATTTATAATTCTGCCTATTTTGAACATTCTTTCCTCGCCCAACAAATGGGAGTAGAATTGGTGGAAGGACGGGATTTGGTGATAGCAGATGGTTATGTGCAAATGCGAACCACAAAAGGTTTACGGCGGGTTGATGTCATTTACCGCCGCATTGATGATACCTTTATTGACCCCCTGACCTTTAATCCTGAATCACTTTTAGGAGTTCCTGGTATCACTGAGGTCTATCGCAATGGTCGCGTCGCGCTGGCTAATGCTTTGGGTACCGGTGTCGCTGATGATAAGGTAATTTATGCCTATGTCCCCCAGATGATTCGCTACTATCTGGGAGAAGATCAGATTTTGGCTAATGTTCCTACTTACCTATGTTGGGAACCTCAGCAACTTGAATATGTGGTGGCTAACCTTGATAAATTAGTCGTTAAAGCCGCTAACGAAGCTGGTGGCTATGGGATGCTAGTTGGGACTCAAGCCACAGAAGAAGAACGACTAGAGTTTGCTGGACGCATTAAGGCGAACCCCCGCAATTATATCGCTCAACCTACCCTTTCTTTATCCCGCGTTCCTACCCTGCTAGGCGATAGCTTTGAGGGATGTCATGTCGATTTACGACCCTATATCCTTTACGGTCCTCAAGGGGTTTATGTTCATCCAGGCGGCTTGACCCGCGTGGCTATGAAAAAAGGTTCTTTGGTGGTGAACTCTTCCCAAGGGGGCGGCAGTAAGGATACTTGGGTTTTATTCTAATCTTGGCGGTAACTTTGTTAGCCACAATTGTCGTTACATTTTGAGTCGAAAAAACTATGCTCAGTCGTGTTGCTGATTCTATCTATTGGCTGAATTGCTATATAGAAAGGGCCGAAAATATTGCCCGTTTTGTTGATGTTAACCAAAATTTGTTGTTGGATTCTCCGTCGGGAATGAAGCAACAATGGCGACCTTTGGTGTTAACTACTGGGGATTTAGAACTGTTTAAGGAACGCTACGGAGAGGCGACCGCTGAAAATGTGATTCAATTCCTGACTTTTGATAATCAGTATCCTAACTCGATTTTATCTTGTCTGCGGTTGGCGCGACAAAATGCGCGCTCTGTCCGGGAAATTATTTCCTCGGAAATGTGGGAACAGGTCAATGAGTTCTATATGATGGTGCGCGATGCTGCTATGGGAGATAGTTCCTATTATTTGCCAGAGTTTTTTAATCAGGTGAAGCAGCAAGCCCATTTATTTGCTGGGGTTATGGATGCGACTATGACTCACAATGAGGGCTGGCATTTTGGACGTATGGCAAGAATGCTAGAAAGGGCTGATAAAACTTCTCGGATTCTGGATGTTAAGTATTTTATTTTGCTGCCTTCTGTGGAGGATGTCGGAACTACATTAGATGAAATTCAGTGGATCGCTTTGCTGAAATCTGCTAGTGCTTATGAGATGTATCGTAAACGCAGACAACACCGGATTACCCCTTTTGGTGTGGTAGAATTTTTGATTTTGGATCGGGAATTTCCGCGCTCGATTCAGTATTGCATACTACAGGCAGAGCGATCGCTTCAACATATTACCGGAACTAGACCGGGAACTTGGAAAAATCCTGTAGACCTGGAGTTGGGACGTTTGCGATCGGAGTTGGACTATATCATGATTGATGAGATTATGAATCGAGGATTACATGAATTTCTCGATAATTTGCAAACCCGGGTTAATGGGATTCAAGAGAGAATGTTTGAAACATTTTTTGCCCTGGAACCTATACCGGAGACAGTCAGTCAAAGTCAAGTAGGTTGACATTGACATAAGTATTCCTCTCTCCTTCCCCACCTATTCCTACTAACTGGTAGGTGGGGCGCGGCTGTACCTCGTCAGCCCTATTGCTCGTTGAAATACCCCGGACACAGTGATGATTTATCAGATTGCTCATACCACCATATACACCTATAATAAGTATGTAGAACTAACTCCCCATATCGTCCGGTTACGACCCCGTTCAGATGCCTTTCAGACTCTACAGGATTTTGCTATTGATGTGGTTCCCGAACCTAAAGGAATTTCGGCAATTGTTGACCTCAATGGTAATGATGTCCTGAAATTGTGGTTTGATGAACCGACGAAAGAATTAAAGATTAAAGTCAGTTCCCAAGTAGAAACTCATTGTCATAACCCCTTTAACTATTTGCTGGAACCTTGGGCGATGAAATTGCCGATCGCTGACTATCCCGCACCGATTTTAAGGCATTTACAGCCTTATATAGAAGGCAGAGTTGACCCGGCGGCTGTGCAATTGGCCCAAGAAATTTGGCATGGTTCCCGGGGGGAGATTCTCACGTTTTTAAGTGATTTAAATCAACGCATTTATCGGACTTGTCGCTATACTATTCGGGAAACTGGGGCGGCTTTCCCCCCTGGGATTACTTGGAGACAGCAAGCGGGTTCCTGTCGAGATCTGACGGTTTTGTTTATGGAGGCTTGTCGGGCCATGGGTTTGGCCACTCGGTTTGTTAGTGGCTACCAGGAAGGGGACCTAAATAATAGCGATCGCCATCTTCACGCCTGGGCTGAGGTTTATCTTCCGGGGGGGGGATGGCGGGGTTATGACCCGACTCAGAATTTAGCTATCAGCGATCGCAATATCGCCCTGGTTTCTAGTGCTATTCCTGAATATGCTAGTCCCATAAACGGCAGTTTTCGAGGGCGAGGAGCATATTCTCAGATGAAATATGATTTATCCATTGAAAAACTCTGTTGATTAAGTATCTTAGCGGTCACATCAACAACCGATACCACTGCTATACTAGATAAGGAATTCAATTGTCCTGAACTTTTCCATCCTTTGAGCCTCTAAATGGGCATCAGATACCATAGCCATCACCTGAAAATCCTGAACTTATTGCGATCGACAGAATCAGTGGAATAGAAGATGCTAATCATATAGCCTGTATGTTGAGTCACTATAATTCTGCAAATGAGGGTGAAAATATGAAAACTGTTTTAGTAGTTGAAGATAATCCGATTAATTGGCAGATATTTAAAAGAATTATCACCCGTAAAGGTGGGATGCTTGCCTGTCATACTGAGGATGTGGAAACTGTGATCAATATGGCAACCTCTAAACAAGCTGATCTGATTTTGATGGATATTTATCTAAACAATAGTTATTATGAGGGTCAACCCATTGATGGCATTAAAATTACCCAAATGCTCAAAGCTAATCCTGAAACTGCTAATTTACCAGTGATTTTGGTGACCGCCCAAGGGGATGAAAGCGATCGCGAATATTTCTTAGCCCAAAGTGGCGCTGATGGTTACATCCCCAAACCTATTATAGATCATCAAGCCTTTATTGACCAAATTAAAGCCAAAATCGCGGGGGATGTCCTAGCCGAAAATGACCCCAAATAGAGGTCGCCAAATACTCCATTAATCCACCTGTTGAGCATTACGAATAGCCGTATCCGGTAAAATGCTAGGGGGTGGAGAAATCTCGATCGCCTGTATATTTTCCATGGGAATTACTAACAAACGATCCTCCAACTCTATAATAATTTCATGGGAACCCAAAATCTGTTGCAGAGGACTGACAGCGCTACCCTGCAAAGTTTGCTGAGGCATAAACTCAAACTCGTAGGACTCCCCATTAATATAATGAACCGTTAAGGAAATCGGAGTTAATTTACTCATTGACGACGTGCTTCTAACTGTTCATAAACTTTCCGTAAATCCACCTGATGATAAGCCAGAGCCACCAGGGAATGATAAAATAAATCGGCTACTTCTGAGGCGATCGCCTGCGGCTCATCATCCTTACAAGCCATAACTACTTCCGCCGCCTCTTCTCCGATTTTCTTGAGAATCTTATTATCTCCCCCGGCGAATAACTGACAGGTATAGGATTGGGAATTTGGATGATCTCGGCGATCGCAAATTACCCGAAACAAACCCGCCAAGGTATGTCCACCAGAGCCATTTAACTCCGAGGGACAATAGGCAACCCCAGCCACCAGAAAATTGCCCCGGTAGTCATAGCTAATGGACTCCAGTATAATATCAGGATGCCAAAGTTCAATCTGTGACTGTTGAACCCACCACAGTTGTTGAGTCGCGAGGGTTTTCTGTAGTGCTTCCCGGTTCATCGACCCCAAAGCCAAAACCCCACCATTTAAGATATCCTGAATGGCGATCGCTACCAGGCCCTGATCATCGTAACGAATTTTATCAATATCAATCAGATTCCCCAATTCTGGGGGTTTCCCGGCTGCCATAACTCCACTAAATGTCATAAAAAACACCACTACTGTTTAGAATATCATTTTGTGTCTCACCGTTAGCAAATTTGGCACCACAGCATCCAAACATATTAAGCATAAGGAGATTAAAGTGGTAAGCACCCCATTAAAAACAACAAAATCTGAGGAAATCTTTAGCGCCGCCCAAAAAATCATGCCAGGGGGGGTTAGCTCCCCAGTGCGTGCATTCAAATCCGTTGGCGGTCAACCCATAGTTTTCGATCGCGTCAAAGGAGCATACGTTTGGGACGTTGACGGGAACCAATATATTGACTATGTTGGCACTTGGGGGCCAGCTATTTGCGGTCATGCTCACCCAGAAGTAATCGCCGCTCTCCACGAAGCGCTAGAAAAAGGGACCAGTTTCGGCGCACCCTGCGCCCTAGAAAACGTTTTAGCGGAAATGGTGATCGACGCTGTTCCCAGCATCGAAATGGTAAGGTTTGTCAACTCTGGTACGGAAGCCTGTATGTCCGTACTGCGACTAATGCGAGCCTTTACGGGTCGCGAAAAAATCATCAAATTTGAGGGCTGCTACCACGGCCACGCGGATATGTTCCTAGTCAAAGCCGGATCGGGTGTGGCGACTCTCGGCTTACCCGATTCTCCCGGCGTACCTAAAAACGTGACTGTAAACACTCTCAACGCCCCCTACAATGACCTAGAAGCGGTCAAAAAACTATTTTCGGAAAATCCAGGTCAAATCGCAGGTATCATCCTAGAAGCCGTTGTAGGCAACTCTGGCTTTATTCCTCCTGATGCGGGTTTCCTGGAAGGTTTGCGGATGCTGACCGAGGAAAATGGCGCTTTACTGGTATTTGATGAGGTGATGACTGGCTTCCGCATTGCTTACGGTGGCGCTCAAGAAAAATTTGGTGTTACCCCAGATTTAACTACTTTGGGTAAAATTATCGGTGGTGGCTTACCTGTGGGAGCCTATGGCGGTCGTCAGGATATTATGGCTATGGTCGCGCCAGCAGGTCCCATGTACCAAGCGGGAACCCTATCAGGAAATCCCCTAGCCATGACGGCGGGAATTAAGACTCTGGAACTATTGCAAAAGCCGGGGACTTATGAATATCTCGACCAAATTACCAAAAAGCTGAGTAATGGCTTATTGGAAATTGCTAAAGAAACAGGTCATGCAGCCTGTGGTGGCCAAATTAGCGCGATGTTTGGGTTCTTTTTTACGGAGGGACCTGTTCATAATTATGATCATGCTAAAAAGTCTGATTTGGCGAAGTTTGGTCGCTTCCATCGAGGTATGTTAGAACGGGGTATTTATTTGGCTCCTTCACAATTTGAGGCTGGTTTTACTTCTTTTGTGCATACTGAGGAAGATATTGATCAAACTCTGGCGGCGGCGCGGGAAGTTTTATCTGGTCTGTAGATAATTCTGACAGTCAAGAACTGGGTTTTTTATGGAATTGATGGTTAAGTCTGTCTGGAATTCCCATAGAAAACCTGGTTTTTGCTGGGGTTTATCGGGCTAATCTTAACCTATTAATTTGGATGAGTAATTACTGTAAAAAAATCTTGATTTTGGGAGGAACGGCGGAAGCGACAGCCCTATATGATAGGGTTCAAACTATGGCGAATATAGAGGCGATCGCTTCTTTTGCGGGTCGCACTCAACAGCCAGTTACCCCGAAAGACCCGGCGGCTTTTCGGATTGGGGGTTTTGGCGGTGTTCAGGGTTTAATCGACTATTTAAAACAACAAAAAATTGATATTTTAATTGATGTTACCCACCCCTTTGCTGCCCAAATTTCTGACCATGCGGCTATAGCAGCTAATGAATGTGGAATTAAACGGTTAATGGTTGTCCGTCCGGCTTGGGAAAAAGTCCCCGGCGATAACTGGGTTGAGGTGGATAGTCACTCACAGGCTACTATGGTTTTATCAGGGTTAGCTGAACGGGTATTTTTAACTATTGGTCGTCAGGAACTTTCCGCCTATGCTGAACTAAAAGATATCTGGTTTTTAATGCGGATGATTGACCCACCTCAGCCGAATTTACCTATACCTAGGGGGGAATTATTGTTACAAAGGGGGCCGTTTTCGGTGGTAGATGAACTGTCAATTTTACGGGAATATCAACTGGGTGCAATTGTTAGTAAAAATAGCGGCGGTGATGCTACCTACGCCAAAATTGTGGCGGCGCGAGAGTTGAAATTACCTGTGGTTATGGTGCAACGTCCTCCCATTCCTATGGGGGAAACAGTGGCTGATATTGAGTCGGCGATCGCTTGGTTACACCAACAATAAACCGCCTTTTTAGTTATGGTTTCAGCACTGACCATTGAGTGACAGTAGCTAAGGGTTTCCAGCCTAAAAAATTGCCAATGGCTGCAGTTCTTTCAATGCCAATTCGGGTAAGTTCCCCCCCTAATTTATTATGCCATTGTAACAGAAGTAACTCACTCTCAACTGTGACTGTATTAGCCACTAGACGACCTCCCGATCGCAATTTTTTCCAACAGGTTTCTAATAGACCTGGGGTGGTAATACCACCACCAATAAAAATGGCATCAGGGGAAGGTAAATTAATTAATGATTCGGGTGCTTTTCCGGCTATTATTTGCAGGTCTGGAGTCCCTAAAGCTGTGGCATTATCAGCAATATATTCTAAGCGTCTGGGATGCTGTTCTATGGCGATACTTTGACAACGGCGATCACTTCTCATCCACTCAATACCAATGGACCCACAACCTGCACCGACATCCCATAAAAGTTGTCCCGGTAGGGGAGATAATCGACTGAGAGTAATCGCTCGGACCTCCTGTTTAGTTAACTGTCCGTCGTGGTGGTAGGCGCTGTCAGGAAGTCCCGGGAAACTAGGGGAAAAGTTAACGGGATTAGAACTAATACACTCTACGGCGATCGCATTTAAATCAGCCACTTCGTCAACATCCCAAGAGGAAGCGATACCCGAAATTTGTCTCTCTTTTTTGCCTCCCAAATGTTCCAACACCACGATTAAACTATCACCAAATCCTTGATGTGTTAGGAGTTCAGCCACGGCGGCGGGAGTGCGACGATTAGCACTTAAAATTAACAGACGCGCACCCCCATAAATTACCCGATTTAATAAAGCCAGGGGACGACCACATAAACTCAGGGTTTCTACATCGGTTACAGACCAACCCAAACGACTACAAATTAGGCTAAATGTAGAGGGAGAAGGAATTATAGTAATTTCCTCAAGGGGTAGGCGACGGGTAAGGGTAACGCCAATACCATACCACATCGGATCGCCACTAGCTAAAACACAGACGGGTTGACCACGGCGGCGGATAATTTCTGCGATCGACTCATCCAGAGGAGAAGTCCAGAGGAGTTTTTCTCGTTTATCCTCCGGGGGTAACATTGCTAAATGACGTTGACCACCGACAACTACTGAAGCCATAGATAAAAGCGATCGCGCCGTGGCGCTTAACCCTTCTAACCCATCTTCCCCAATTCCTACAATTGATAACCATTTGTGGGAAAAATCCCTGCTGACCATGATTTATAGTTAAAATACCAGTATTCATGATATAGTATTTGGGCTTGTCGTTGGGAAAGTTCGGTGAGATTCCGACACTGTGCCGCAACTGTAATACAATTTTCTGAGTCAGAATGCCAACTACAAGTTATTGATGAGTTGTCAAAATCAGCTAATTTTGCGGCTCATTCTCTGCGTCGCATGGAGAAACAAATCACCATGAATTGGTTAGTTAAAGCAAATGTTTGTCCGGGTCTATTTTATGGAACCCACGCCCAGGATGGTTTTTTAATCCGCATTCGGACTCCGGGCGGATTAATTAATAGTAAACAGGGTAAATTATTGGGTTATTTATTAACGGAGTGGGGAGGGACGCTACAAGTAACTAATCGCGCTAATTTACAAATTCGGGGAGTGCAAAAACCACCAACTAGCGCCGTTTTTGAGATGCTGAAAAAATTAAATTTAGCTGCTCAACATCCCCACATAGACCACCTACGCAATATTATGGGTAGTCCGACGGCGGGAATTGATAGCCAGGAGTTAATTGATACTAGTCCCCTGATTAAAGCCCTGGATAATCTGATTCAAAATCACCCGTTAATTGGCGAACTTAGTCCTAAGTTTAGCATCGGAGTTGATGGGGGGGGGACTGTGGGAATTGGTATCCGTTCTCCGGTGGCTTGGGAACATCGATATAATGAGATTCAGCTTAATGCGATCTCGGTAGATGATGGGAATAATAGCATTAATTTTCAGTTGGCGATCGCCGGAGATAAAAAGCTATATAATACCCAACTTGTCATCACGCCAGAACAATGTTTATCTGTAGTCGCTACCCTTATTAATGTCTATGGGGAGTATGTCCGAAACAACCCCTTAGATACCGGGAAAAAGCCTCGGATGAAACAGCTAATTGACCATCTAGGATTAGATACATATATCCAGCAAGTCAACAGCCAACTAACCCAGCCCTTGCCGATATTGTCCGCTGAACCTACCCCCAGCCAACCCTATCATCATTTAGGAATTTATCCCCAAAAAAACGCCGAATTGTGTTATATTGGGATATCATTACACCTAGGACAAATTAATGCACAACAATGGTTAGGATTAGTAGAACTTTCAGAAACCTTTGGTAATGCCGAGTTAAGATTAACCCCTTGGCAAACAATTATAATGCCAGATATTCCCCATCAACAAATCAGCCAATTATTGCCGAAACTATCTTTATTAGGCTTCGCGGAAATTGAGTCAAATCAAGTGGCGATCGCTGCTTGTGGTGGTAAGCCTGGCTGTGCCGCATCACTTACCCACACTCAAACTCACGCTTCCCAATTAGCAGAATATCTCCACCAGCGATTAAATTTAGATACTCCTATTAATATTCATGTAACTGGTTGCCCTAAATTTTGCGCTCAACCCAGTCCCGCAGAAATCACCCTTTTAGGGCATACAATTAATCAAAATGGGAAAACTATCGAAGGCTACCAAGTGTATCTTGGGGATGGTGAACAATCCTTAAAACAAAAAATTTTTGAGGGAGTATTTACCGAAATACCCGAATTTTTAGCCAATTTTTTGACCCAAAATCGCCCACTTAATTAATCACTAATTACCTGCAAATTTGCTGATGATAGACTACCTGCGTGACGGCAACCAAATATATCAGAAATCCTTTGGAATAATTCGGGATGAAACCAACTTTCAAGGTTTATCAGATGATTTATCTCATGTAGCAGTTAGGTTAATTCATGCCTGCGGAATGACGGATATTATCGGAGATTTACAAGCCTCAGAAAATGCCGTTAAAGTCGGACGGGAGGCACTACAACAGGGAAAAGCCATCTTTTGTGATGCCATGATGGTGGCTAGGGGAATTACTAAAAAACGCTTACCTAAAAATAACCCGATTATTTGTACCCTAAATCATCCAGATGTCCCTAATATCGCTCGCCAGATTGATAATACTCGGTCGGCGGCAGCATTGGAGTTATGGGGGGATAATTTACAAGGCGCAGTGGTAGCCATTGGTAATGCACCGACTGCCCTCTTTCACCTGCTGGAAATGTTGGATGATGGTTTAGTGAAACCTGCACTGATTTTAGGGTTTCCGGTCGGCTTTGTCGGCGCGGCAGAGTCGAAACTTGAATTGGCATCTAATAGCCGTGGTATTCCATTTATGACACTCCATGGGCGGCGCGGTGGGAGTGCGATCGCAGCGGCGGCAGTAAATGCGTTAGCAAAGGAAAATGAATTATGACTAAATTAGGGCGACTTTATGGGTTGGGAATTGGTCCGGGAGATCCGGAATTACTAACTTTAAAAGCACATCGTATTTTAACAACTGTTCCCGTCATTGCCTATCCCAGTTTGGAAAATGGCAAGGTTTTAGCTAGGGCGATCGTCGCCGATTTTATCTCCCCTGATCAGATCGAAATTCCTATCCCCCTACCCTTTAGTGTGCAGCGATCGTCACAGCCTTATTATGATATCGGGGCGGAAAAAATTGCCGAACATCTCAGCCAGGGGAAAGATGTGGCGGTTTTGTGTCTGGGAGATCCGATGCTTTATGGTACGTTTATGTACATTTTTAATCGCTTATCAGGGCGGTTTTCAATTGAGGTCATACCTGGGATTTCTTCAGTGATGGCTAGTGCGGCTATGTTGGGAGTACCGATAACTTATCGCAATGATGTCTTTACCATTCTTCCGGCTACATTAGAGGCGGATATATTACGCGATCGCCTCTCGGTAGCTGATGCAGCCGCCATTATGAAATTAGGTCGGCATTTTGCTAAAGTTTATCAAATTTTGGCAGATTTAGGACTACTACAAAGGGCTTTATATATCGAACGCGCTACTTGGAAAAATCAGGCAATTATCCCCATTACAGAAGTTGACCATAACTCAGTTACCTACTGGTCATTAATTTTAGTACCTAGTCACAACCTGCCCAAATAACCCCGAATTAACCCTTAATTCCCCCTAAGTTATGAACCAACCAGCCATTATTGTTTTAACCGAAAATAGTCTTGATGTGGCTAAGAACATCCAAAAAGCGCTAGGTAATGGGATTATCTATGGTTCCCCAAAACGCACCCAGTCGGCTGATTTAACCTATGATAATTTTGGGGATACCCTGCGGGAACTCTTCCAAACAGGAACCCCCATTATTGGCATTTGTGCGGCGGGGATTTTAATTCGCACTTTAGCACCATTATTAATCAATAAATGGCAGGAACCTCCCGTTTTAGCTGTGGCTGAAGATGGTAGCGCCGTCGTGCCACTTTTAGGGGGTTTACAAGGGGTTAATGATTTGGCGCGTAAAATTGCCCAATTCTTGCAGGTTTCTCCAGCTATTACCACCACAGGAGAAATTAGATTTAAAACGGCTTTATTATCTCCCCCCAAGGGTTATCAATTGATTAATCCTGATGATGCCAAAACCTTTATTTCCGATTTGTTGGCGGGAGAACAAGTTAAATTGCTCGGAGATGCACCCTGGTTACAAAATAGTAAATTGCCCTTTGATGAACAGGGAAAATTGACTATTGAAATCGTAGATAAAGCAGATATAGACACTCTTCAGCCTAGGGGCGATCGCTTAATTTATCAGTTAGAGAGTTCACCAGAAATCACCGGTAAATTAGCCATAATTGGCACCGGACCCGGAAGCCATGATTGGCTATCTCCCCAAGTTCGCGAGGTCTTAGAAAATGCTAGTGATTGGGTAGGTTATAAAACCTATTTAGACCTAGTTGAATTTTTAAGAAAACCCGAAATTATCCGCCATGAATCTGATAATAGGGTAGAATTAAATAGGGCGGAGACTGCCTTAAATTTAGCCGCTAAAGGGCGTTCAGTGGTGCTAATTTCTTCCGGCGATCCAGGCATTTACGCCATGGCTTCAGCGGTATTTGAAGTATTAGAAACCAAAGCCAAACCAGAATGGGAGGCGATCGCTATCCAGGTCTGTCCAGGTATTTCCGCCATGCAAGCCGCCGCCGCCAGAGTTGGCGCACCATTAGGACACGATTTCTGCGTCATTTCCCTATCAGATATTCTCAAACCCTGGGATGTCATTATCAACCGCATTGAATTAGCCGCCAAAGCCGATTTAGCCATGGCATTTTATAACCCTGTTTCTCAACAAAGAACCTGGCAACTTGACCAAGCAAAACAGATATTATTAAAGTGGAGGTCTCCCCAAACTCCCATTATCTTAGCCCGAAATTTAGGCAGAAAAGGAGAAACCGTCACCGTCAAAATACTCGAACAATTAACCGCTCAAGATGCCGATATGCGAACCATAATTTTAATTGGAAACAGCCAAACTCGCATCATTAACCAAAACCAAAACCAGCAGTGGATTTACACCCCACGCCATTATCCCTCTCTCCCCAAAGGACGGGTTTATTAATCCTCCGGTTGGGAAACGAGAAACTAGCAGAACCCCCCGACAATTAACAATTATTAATTAATCACTGGCTGGGGGCGGGTTTATTAATCCTCCGGTTGGGAGGCGATAAACTACCAGAACCCGCCCCTACAATTATCAATTATTAATTAATCACTGGCTGGGGGCGGGTTGATTAATCCTCCGGTTGGGAGGCGATAAACTAGCAGAACCCCCCGACAATTATCAATTATTAATTAATCACCGGGTGAGGGCGGGTTTATTAATCCTCTCCTAGGCAAACGAGAAACTGGCAGAACCCGCCCCGACAATTAACAATTATTAATTATTAATTATTAATTATTAATTATTTGCGTTTTCGATTATTAAGAATCTGTTACCCTAGAGTGTACCCATTCCACAATAGCATCAGCCAAAGTAGTCGCTAATTTCCGCTGTTCAACCGGGTTAATAATCCATTCAAACTCTTCGGGATTAATCATAAACCCTAATTCCAATAATACCGAAGGGGTAACAGAAGGACGAGTTAGGGCGAGATTATTCCAAAAGACACCATAGGAAGGTCGATCCAATTTTTCCACCAAATAATTATGCAGAAAAACCGCTAAATTGTGGGCTTGGGGATGAAACCAAAACATCCCAACTCCCTTGGTATTGATGGCATCTCCATTATCCGGTAAGGCATTATAATGAATCGAAAAAGCCAGATCCGGCTTTTGTTGATTAATCATTTCCACCCGTTCATGAGGCCATAAATCATCATCACCCTCGCGGGTCATAAACACCGTTGCACCCCGTTTAATTAACTCACTTTGCAACAGAGAAGACATGATCAAAGCGACATCTTTTTCCGGGTATCCTGTCGGTCCTCTCGCGCCTAAATCCTCATCACTACCATGTCCGGGGTCTAGTAAAATTTTCACCCCGGTTAGAGGTCTTCCCCGGCGAATAGATGCCAGAAAACTCTGATCATCTAACGCACCCAATTCGGGGGGATGTTTAAGGGATAAAACCAAAGTTGTGCCAGCATAATTAACTTCATATCCCCACTGCTGAGAAGTTCTAAAATGGAAAGTATATTCAACCGCTGCTTGAGTTTCTCCCATGGGTGAGAGAACAGGTTGCCAGTCCATCCGTTCAATTAATGGGTTATCATCAAAGCGGATAGTATCAGTTTGGGCAGTTGTATTATGCAGAGTAATAGTTAAAGTTCGATCGCCCTGTTTAATACTAATCGGAACCGGAACTTGTAAAGGAAAATAAACCTTAGTCCATTGTCCATCTCGGCGCGCACTAGCGCTGCGAATCATGGAATTAGGAGGAATAGAACCGGAGAAAATCCGGGTTTCATCCGCTTTTATCCATCCGCCATAGTCCAGACGTAAATAATCTCCATCCCTACCAGTAATGCGCGACCGGGTTCCTTTGGGAAGCGGAGTTAGACGGGAATAAGTAGTGCTAGGTCCGGTTCTGGCGACCCCTGCATCGACAATTACTTCGGCGATTTCAAATTGAGTCGGAGACAAAATAGACACGGTTCCGGTGGCTGTTTGCGTGACGGTTTCACCATTGAGAATAAGTTGATATCGGGGTTGACCTAAATCGATCGCCTTCCGATTATTAGCAAAATCAGTATCTGGGGAAATAGTGGCGCATCCCCCGAACTTTCCCCCTATATTTATAGGTTCGTTGGTGCCAGTCAAAACCGCCTTATTATCAGGAAGTTGCCGACTTTCAGTTTGCTTAAATAGCGGGATAGTTTCCCCCCCAATATCCACGGAAACTTCGGCGTTAGGAGGTGCGATCGCACTAAAACAAAGAATTTCCCCTGGCAGTCGGGAAATGGGGCTAGAAGGGGTCAAGGATTCCGGCACAAACGCTATTCCATCGGGGATAGGTGGTTGATTAGAAACGCGGGTAATAGTGCGGCGAATTTCCTGATCACCGTGGCGGAGGATAAATTCATTTTCCCCTAATTCCAGAGGAAAAGTGGGGGCGAAATGTCCCCCTTGACTGCGATCGATAACTTGACCATTGATTAATACCTCACCATGGGGGGCGGCGGTGCCAATTAGAAAAATGCGATCGGATATAGTCCTATGTTGGTTAGGAGGATACGCTACAAATAAAGGCTGTTCTGCTAATGCTGGAGTGATCATCACTAAAGCAAAGACTATTAATCCTAATATAATTTTTTTCATCAGTGCTAATTATTCTAATGGTGTCACTGCTATGGATTTTGTCAAAAGGCGATCGCCCTTTCCGGGGCTGATTAACCCCCCTGTTCATAGCAAATCCCTACTGCTATCCCAAATTCTAGCAGCAGGGAGTTAAGATGACCACTGTTTAGTTAATAGTTAATTCCGCAGAACCCCATTCCCCATTTACGCAATCGGTCGCGCATAGAATGAAACCCCTTGACCGATGAAATTGGGTAAATCATTAGCAAAGGCTGCTTGACTTGGATCAATCGTATAGAAATGACCATTAGTATCCAGATTAAAAGCTCTGAATACGGGTAATGCACCAGGCACGGGAGACGAAAAAACCCGAATCGAAGTTCCGGGATCATCCGGGACCCATTCTTCCAGAGTTTGCACAAAACTAATTTCCCCGGGATTGCTGGCATAGAAAAAACCACCCTGGGAGTTTCTAAAGCGTTGTAGGACTGTATCTCCCTCTGATACAAATTCAAACCCCTCATTCACAAATCTTTGTGGATTGCTGGCTAAGGTGTTTTTTTCCATTTGATCAGCCGTAAAAATATGGGAACCCGCCTCAGCATCCCAGAATCTAGCTACACCTGTCAAAGGATCGACATCGGGGCCAGCAAACTCATTAGGTCCTAAAATTCCCCCATTAGCAATATCTGGAGGGTTTAAACTTCCTAAATCAACACTAACCGCTAATTGATAGTCTTGGGGTAGTTCTCCAGTCGGGGGAAATGTGCTAGTATCCGGCAGAGGATCATAACTTGTTACCCGCACTAAATACCGGGAAACCCCATCGGCTCTCAGGGTACTCGGTGCCCCTAAACCTGTGCCAAATTCAATCTGACCTGGCGCAATAGTGGCGTTTCGGTTTCCCAAGGCGCGATCGTCATTGGCTGCGATCGGACTTTGACCAGGGAAAGGAGCAGTATCATTAGGCCCAAGTTGAAAAACTTTCACAATTGGGTCATATTGCATTGTATTAAATGCGTCTACAGCGATCGAAACATTCGCATTGGGAAAGGTAGGCTGAATAATATAATCATCGTAGCGGGTCAGTAAGGCTGGATTACGCAGAGAGGGACTAGCCGGATCGGTGGCGCTTAATTGTTCTCGGACAACTTGAGCATTAGTCATTTTTTACGACTCCTCATGATAAATATTGCACCGAATAATAGCCATAATACCGACACCTGTGGGGAGTTGGTAGTTTTAGGGATTCCATAAACTATGGCTTATACAATCATTTATACCACATTTTTGATCAGGTGAAGATTAAGTTTTTCTTAACTAACCTGACCCGCCAGTGGTTATGGTTTTCCCTGACTATGCACTCCCGTAGTCCCTGGGGGAAATACACTATTGTTACTCCCAGGTAGTTAGTCAGGGTTTCTCAACAACTAATCACGATTCACTCAACCTCGTAAACCATCCCCACGTATGCGATCGCACTGTGAGTAAACTGTGAGTAAACTGTGAGTAATGCTCAGTGATTAGACAGCTACCAAAATCTGCGATCGCACTTGTGCAATCAACTCATTTAAACCATCAGAATTTAACCGATAGCTGAGGGGATGAGCAATCAGTTGAGCCGTACTTTGAAACAACACCTCAATTTCCACTAAGCCATTTTCCTGTAGCGTGCGACCCGTTGACACCAAATCCACGATCGCCTCAGACATTCCCGTAATCGGCCCTAATTCAACCGACCCATAAAGTGGTATAATCTCCACAGGTAAATCAATGCTCTCAAAATATTCACTCGCACAGTGAACAAACTTAGAAGCAACTCGGCTATGGGGGGGGAGTTGGACCGGACGACTATAGGGGCTAGATTTTTTCACAGCTACCGACATCCGACATCCTCCGAATTGGAGATCAACCACAGAAGCCACCTGAGAACCTTTTTCCCGCAGAACATCATAGCCCACAATCCCCAATTGCGCCTGACCATATTCTACATAAACAGGCACATCCTGGGCTCGTACCAGCAAAGCCTTAGCCGTTTTTGTCGGATCTTCAATCTGTAATTGGCGATTAGCCGAATCCAGAAAAGCGCTAAAATCCAGTCCAACCCCTTTGAACAAACCAATACTATCTTTCAGTAAAGCGCCTTTAGGAAGTGCAACAGTAATCATAATAACTTCGGAAATTTATTTAACCATGAGTTAGCTTAACCTTACTGGAACAATATTGATACAATCTTATTAAATCTTTCCGTTGCAGCCTCGCCCTCAAAGACCCTTTTCCTCTTCCTTCCCCATGTACTGTTTTGGGGTTGACAGGGAGACCTAGACCCGAAACCATGAGGCGAGTTGCTATGAGTCGCCCAGAATCACCGCTGCTTTAGCGCCGTGAGTACGTCAATATGTCAACAAATTTAGCTTAATATTCATGCGGATTCTACTTGTAGATGATGAAGTGGAATTAACCAATTCCCTCAGTCGCGCCCTCAGTCGAGAAGGTTATACAGTCGATAAGGCTTATGAAGGTATACAAGCCGGGACCCTCGCCCAAAACCATCACTATGACCTATTGATTCTTGATTGGATGTTACCCCATCAATCAGGATTAGAAATTTGCGCCCAATTGCGATCGCAGCAAAACCGCACCCCCATACTATTTCTCACCGCCAAAGATACCCTAGACGACCGGGTAAAAGGACTAGACGCAGGCGCAGACGACTATTTAGTTAAACCCTTTGAACTGCGGGAACTACTAGCCAGAGTCAGGGCGCTATTGCGTCGCCCTCCTATTTTAGATGTCGCAGTCACCTCTAACCGCCTAGAATTCGGTGATCTGCAATTCGATTGTGAAACTCAATTAGCCTATCGTGGACAAAGAGCGATCGAATTATCAGAAAAGGAAAGCCAATTACTAGAGTATCTCATGCGCCACCCCGGACAACTCCTCACCCACACCGAAATTCACCAACACCTATGGGGAGAAACAGATAAAAAACCCAGCAGCAACGTCCTAGCTGCTCAAATTCGCCTCCTGCGGCGCAAAATCGAACTACCCAACGAAGTCCCCCTCGTCCACACTGTCTATGGAAAAGGATATCGATTTGGGAATTAGTTTTTCTTGGCCTCCCCTGACTACTTCTGTTCAGGATGAGATGCACCTGGTAAATTTTGCCCCATCTTATTGATAGCAGCAATCATAAGATATAAACGCCCCACGTCCCGTTGATTAAAATAAAAAACTAAGCGGGGTAGATGTTCCGTTTCATCTCCTAATTCCTTGGGAAGGGCGGGGCTTTTTTCTATGCGTCCCCGCGAGAGAATATCCTGAAAATCTTGATTAAGATATTCTACCTGTTCATCACTCAGTTCACAATTTAGGCGCATCACAAATAAATCCCCCACATAGCGACTAGAGTGATACACCTGGTAAAAATCAGCGATCGCCGCCTCTGCTACAGCCAAACTATCTGTAATCGTGTAGATACTAGGGTCATCCTGGGAAATCAAACCCCGTCGCAAAAGCTGTTTTCTGACAAATTCTTGCCAATCATACCAATAATCTCCCCCCGGATGGTCAATCAAAATCACCGGAGCCGGGCCAAACTTTCCCGTTTGAGCCAAAGTCAAACCCTCAAAAGTTTCGTCCAAAGTGCCAAAACCACCCGGAAACATAGCCAAAGCGTCACTTTCGCGCAGAAAAAACAATTTGCGGGTGAAAAAATACTTAAACTTAATCAGCTTAGGATCTCCCTCAATGTAGGGATTAGAAAACTGCTCAAAGGGGAGTTTGATATTTAAACCAAACGATCGCTCTGCACCCGCGCCCAAATTAGCCGCTTCCATAATTCCGCCGCCAGCGCCTGTTAGCACCATAAATCCCTGCTGAGTCATCGAACGCGCTAACTCTACCGCCATATCATATTCTGGGGCTTTTGGTGAAGTTCTCGCCGAACCAAAAATGCAGATTTTGCGAACATGGCGATAAGGATAAAAAATCTCAAATCCCTGTTCCATATCCAACACAGCAGCCGAGAGAATTTTCCAGTCCAAGGACTCAATCTCCGATTGTGCTATACGCACCAGGCTAGAAAGCGATCGCAAAATCCATTTTTCGTGCTTTAATTCCGGTAGCTCATCAATGAGTTCGTTAATCTCTCTCTTGAGAGATGCCAGCGTATCTCCATTTCCAGAAGCATTCATAAAATCAGAACAACTGACAACAATTCGCCCTATATTCGCAGTTTGACCGGGCTATCTATCTACAAAATTCCACCAATCATAGCTGAAAATTCCAGGAAAAGGGGCAGGCGGGACAACCCGCTTGCCGACTCTCCACCTTGGACCTGACAGACAGGCTTTTTATTTATTGACACTCCCGCCGCCTTGACTAATGGTGCAGGTAGGATAGGGATAGTTTGCCTCATGGCGGGAAATTTCCGTAACACCTTACGCGCATTAATTAGGGGTCGAGATAGGTTGGAGAACCTTTAATCCCGCTCAAACCTGATTCTTTGGGAGCCTATCACATATAAAGCCCTTAATCTCAAGTTTCGGGTCTAGCCCATGGTTTAAAGGTACTTTTCTAATGTATTAGCAAGGGTACTTTTAGGAACCGCTCCCACCACCATATCGACCTTCTGGCCGCCTTTAAAGATCATTAATGTGGGAATACTGCGAATTCCATATTGGCTTGCTACCTGGGGATTTTCATCGGTATTGAGCTTAACAACTTTAATCTGTCCATCGTACTGCTCTGCAATTTCCTCAACTACAGGGGCGACCATGCGACACGGGCCACACCAGGGAGCCCAGAAATCCACCAGCACCGGAAGTTCGCTTTCCAGTACATCCTGCTCAAAGGTGCTATCAGTAACTTCTACGGCTGTTGACATTCCTTCCAATCCTTAATCTAAATCGTAAATCATTCTACCACCAAACCAACTGGGGCAGAATTAGCAATTTTGTCCCGATGGTTCTGATACCAGGCTGTACAAAAGACTACAGCATATCGAAGTTAATCATATCAGGCGATCGCCAAAAATTTTGGCTAACCTAAACGATTACCCAATTAAGAAACCGCCCGAACCGTAGGTCCAGGCGGAGTGTGGTGTGAGGAGTGAACGGAAACATTTGTCTCCGCCACTTCTATTGTGGCACTTTTTCCCAAATAATTCCAGTGGGTCACACTAAATTTTACGATACTTAATCAGACCACCCCCCGGAAAAATCAGCCAGTCGGGTACAGAAAGCCCAATAATTGCTACTTACCCATTCCCAATTGTTGTGCCTTTTGATAGACCTTACCCTCAGTCAACAGCGAGGGAGCAATCACCACCTCTACCTGCTGCATTTCTTTGATAGTCTTCGCTCCCAAAGTTCCCATACTCGTTTTTAAAGCTCCCAGCAGGTTGTGTGTCCCATCATCCAACTGAGCCGGACCCCGGAGAATTTGCTCTAATGTTCCCGTAGAACCCACCTGAATCCGTGTTCCCCTGGGAAGCACAGGACTAGGAGTAGCCATACCCCAGTGAAATCCCCGTCCTGGAGATTCTTCAGCACGAGCAAAGGGAGAGCCAATCATCACACCATCAGCACCGCAAGCAATACACTTACAGATATCGCCCCCAGTAATTAATCCTCCATCAGCAATCACAGAAACATAACGCCCAGTTTCCTGATAAAAATCATCACGAGCCGCAGCACAATCAGCCACCGCCGTCGCCTGGGGAACTCCCACCCCTAACACACCACGAGAAGTACAAGCCGCACCCGGTCCAATACCTACCAATATTCCCGCCGCTCCGGCTTTCATTAGGTTGAGCGCCACCTCTAATGTGACACAGTTACCTAAAATCACCGGGATAGGCATATTTGCACAAAACTGAGCCAAATCTAAGGGAGTCACCGATTCCGGGGACAGAAAAGCCGTTGAAACCACCGTAGCTTGTACAAAAAATAAGTCTGCTCCCGCTTCAGCAACAGTACCGCCATATTTACTGGCTCCGGCTGGAGTAGCACTAACCGCCGCAATACCGCCCTGAGCCTTAATTTCGGCAATCCGTTTTTTAATCAGTTCCGGCTTAATCGGTTCAGCATAGAGTTCTTGCATCAAGGTCACAAACTCCGTTTTTCCCACCGAGGCAATCCGATCTAAAATCGGGTTGGGATCTTCATAACGGGTCTGGATACCCTCTAAGTTCAGAACCCCCAACGCACCGATTTGGCTCAGTTTCACCGCCATATTCACGTCTACCACGCTATCCATGGCACTAGCAATAATCGGAATTTCTCGGTTAATATTGCCAATAGTCCAACTGGTATCCGCTAAACTTGGATCAAGGGTTCGATGGCCAGGAACTAGGGCAATTTCATCAATTCCGTATGCTCGACGAGCCTTTTTGCCACGCCCAATTACAATATCCACTTCTTTACAGGTTCCTAACACTATTTAGTTAGCCTATCAAATTATCAAAATTGGTGGCGCATATCAACCAGGAAATCTCACCTGACCCCGGCTCACTCCTCCTAGTCCCCCCGGCTACAACCCATCCTTACCACTCTTCACAGATTAATTTTGGGTTAAGTTTTGCATTTAGTATTGAATATTTGGGGATATATCGCTAGGCTAATTATAAGTCAATCTTTTCTCTTGATAAGCTATCCCTATGAGTACCACCCGCACTGACCGCAACCACACGACTCTCCCTAATTCTAACCATGATCAAAATTTTGACTTTGACCAGTGGGTGAAAGCCGTCAAACCTCAGCTTATGGCTGCATTGCGCGCTAACCACCCCATTAGTGATATTCATAAAAATGGTAGATATCACCAAAAAAGGTAACCATTGATAACAGGGTATTTTGATGAAAATTTATTCTGTTTATATGTGAAGACAAACTGACTCCCCAAACCGCAACTTATCAGTTGAAAATGGGGAGTTATACTTATGTCAAGATTATCGAAATGACGAAAATCTATTGCTACACTATTTATTAAATACCATAAACTCAGCCTAAGTCTTTATTTTTGGTAATTTTGTAGCCTAGGCTACAGATTTTTTGTTTATATGCACTTACCACATCCAAAAAATGTATAAAAAGCATAATATCCTGAAAGTCCAACTGATTACTCGATTCTGCACCTGTTCCCTGGGACTGTTTTTGGTGTTTCCCCTACTATCAACTATGTATCCATCCTCCCCGGCTTTAGCAGAGTTTCCGCGCGCGGCTTCTGTCAGTTCGTCCGCGCGCCAAAAGATTTTAGAATCTCTCAAAACGGCTAACATCATCTATCTGGGGGAAACCCACGACAACACCCTGGACCATCAAGCCCAATTCGAGATTTTGCAAATATTGCATCAGCACAATCCCCAAATAGCGATCGCCATGGAAATGTTCCAGCGTCCCTATCAGTCAGTGATAGATCAATATTTAGCGGGGGAGATCTCAGAAACCCAACTGGTCCGGGACACGGAATATCTGCAACGTTGGGGTTTTCCCTGGAAATATTACGCCCCCATTGTTAGATTTGCGCGGGAGAATCAACTTCCGGTTTTAGCCATTAATACCCCCACGGAGGTGACGCGACAAGTGGCGGCGGGGGGGTTAGCCAGCCTACAAACTGAACACAAACGCTACATTCCCCCCATTGAGGAAATCAAGACGGATAATGAAAACTATCGGCAAATGCTCTACAATGTCTATAGGCAACACCAACATCAAGGCAGTGAGGGCGGGTTCGATCGCTTTGTGGAAGCCCAAGTTCTTTGGGATGAAACGATGGCTGATGCGATCGCCAATTTTGTCCAAGCTAACCCAGACTTTACCGTGGTAGTTATTGTCGGAAAGGGTCATGTAGTCTACAACTATGGCATCCCCTCCCGCGTGGAAAGACGATTAGCTGATGCCAATATCGTTCAGCGATCGGTTTTATTTCAATCTCCCCACCAAGACAGTCTACCCACAAATATAGCTGATTTCATCTGGAAACACGATACACCACAAACCAAAACCACCCAGCGATATTATAGCTGAGGCGTTCAAGTGGACCTGGGGGGAATTTAAGGCTGTACAGGCTCAAAATTTGTAGCCCCTGGGACTATAAGCCTCTATGCTGTGGTGTTGTAAAGTTTCAATAAGGATATAGTTCAGATATAGTCATATCTGATAACATACGGACGCGGGAACTGTCAGAACCCAGAAAAGAAGCAGGAATCAGTTATCAAACTGCCTGGTGGTTAAAACCAGGAAATTTGACGATTCATCAATTGCCGTATTTTAGGATTATCATAACTTAATAGGCGATTGAAAGCCACTTGAATATACTCTACTTTTAAAAACTATTAACCCCGAAAACATTGACCCCAGGAATTTGAGACAATTCAGATGATTAATCAACCCCGTTTCCCGGCGCATATAGGTCAAGGATTGGCTTTTCCACTGTTCGTAAATCAGCAAGGCAATTGGGCTTTGAGTGCAGGCGATCGCAACGTCCGAGAGTCGATCTTACTAATTTTGATGACCAATATTGGGGAGCGAGTCAACCGGCCAGAGTTCGGCTGTCGTTTGTGGGAACTCAGCTTTGCACCAATCAACTCGGAAACCCTGATGTTAATGCGAATCTTCGTGCAAGAAGCCTTAGAACAGTGGGAACCGCGCATCATGCTGAGAGACGTAGAAGCGATTCCCGACCCCGATGGTGGGAGAGTAGATTTAGTGATTAACTATAGTCTCAAACCCAGTGAAGATAAGAGGAGCCTAGTCTATCCTTTCTATCTGCAAAAAGAGCCGGAATAAGCTGCCATGGTATTCAACTTTTTACCCAACCTTCCCAAAGCCAGCCTAGATGATCGGACCTATGAGGATCTGCTGCAAGAATGCTTGTTAAGAATCCCTCGCTATTGTCCCGAGTGGAGTAACTACAACCCCAGCGATCCAGGGATAACCTTGCTGGAACTGTTTGCATGGTTGATGGACCAGATGCTGAGTCGCTTCAACCAGCTTCCCAGGCGAAACTACGTCCTATTTTTAGAACTGCTAGGAATTCGCCTACAGCCTCCCAACCCCGCCCAAACGGAAATCACCTTTTATCTGGTATCAGATCTTCCCGAAGCCTATACCATCCCCGAAGGCATCGAAATAGCGACCACTAGGCTACCTGATGCGGAATCAATCGTATTTAGTACGGCTCGCCCGTTAGTTATTGGCAGACCCCTGATCGGACACATTCTGCACGCTGAAACCCCAGAAGAGACCCCAAAAATGTTGCGCGATCGGTTAACGAACTGGTGGACGAGGACAGAAGATGGCACATGGTCTGGCCCAGAACTGTCGTTGTTTAGCGATCGCCCCGAACCAGGGCAATGTTTTTACCTAGTCTTTCACCCTGACAGTACCATTGAAGGCAACGTCATCGCTCTCTCAGTCAGAGGCCAAGCAGCCACGCCCACAGGGATAAACCCCGACCATCCCCCTCGTCGTTGGGAAGCCTGGAATGGGAGATACTGGCAATCAGTCCTACTGACAGAAGCAGACGACGAAAGCCAAGGCTTCAGTTTTCAAGATGTAGTCAAACAGGGTCGAAACCCCCAAGGCGGATCAGATATTATTTTGCATTTACCCGTAGAATTTCCCGTCGCCCAGTTCACCGCCTATCAAGGTCGCTGGCTGCGCTGCGTCTACACAGAACCCACCCCTGACGAATCCCCTTATAGTGCATCCCCCCGCATTGTCGGCATCAGTTCCCGTGCGGTCGGAGGAAGCACCATAGCCACCCAGTGTCAAGTAATCAGCGACGAATTACTAGGAGTGAGCGACGGGACTCCAGGCCTAGCATACCGACTCCAACGCACCCCGGTGCTGGCTCGCCTCCCCGGAGAATACCTAACTGTTACCCCGACCGGAGAACTACCTCAAACTTGGGAAGAAGTCCCGGACTTTTCCAATTCCCGACCGGACGATCGCCACTATGTGATCGACTCCCTAACCGGAATAGTACAATTTGGACCCCAGGTGAGCGAACCGACTCAACTAGTGCGAGAAACCGAGTATCGCGCTCTGTGGCAAACCACAGGCAACTCTAGGGCAGTTTTACCCGCCGACCATCAAAAGCGACAGTATGGTGCTATACCCCCAGCCGGAGCCGCTGTGCAAATGGTTCGCTATCGTACCGGAGGAGGAGTCAAGGGGAACGTCCAACCCGGAACCATCACCGTGATGAAAACTGCTGTACCCTACGTCGGGGCTGTGGTCAACCATATTCCAGCCCGATCTGGTTCCGATGCCGAATCCTTGGAGATGGCCGCCATTCGCGTCCCCCAAATGTTGCGAACCCGCGATCGCGCTGTCACCCCCGAAGACTTTGAAACCCTAGCAATAGTAGCAGGACAAGGAGCGATCGCCCGCTCTCGCTGTCTCAGGGCAAGTCCTGGGGAAGCGGGAACCGTTGAATTGCTGTTGATACCCCGCACCAGTTTGCTAGGTATCGAACAAGGAGTCGGCATTTCTCCCGATGAATTAGCCATCAGTTCCGAACTCAATCGCCAGGTTCTCAGCTACCTTGATGAACGTCGCCTGCTGGGGATACAAGTAAAATGTCGCGAACCAGAGTATGTGGGAGTCGTCGTCGCCGCCGAAATCACTATCGGAGCGCAATACAACAACCCCAACGCCCGGGAAGAGATGCGATCGCAATTGCAAATAGCTCTGTATCGGTTCCTTAACCCCATCATTGGCGGCGCTCAATCCCAAGGTTGGCCATTCGGTCAGCCCCTGTATACAGCCGATATCATCGCCCTACTACAGCAATTTCCTACTGTGATCAGCTTGGGGGCTGTGCAACTCTTTCCGATCCGCCGTCAGGGCGGGCGGTGGGTGCGGGGACAACCTACAGCCATCATTGACCCTGGTTCTAACGGCACTATCTGTTCCTGGTCTGATGTGGCAGGGGGTTGGAGTCACATTATCAATATTATCTATTAAGATGCTATCTGAATTATGGCCCTAGTTCCTGATCAACAATCTGTCCTATTAGATATTGTCTCGATCGACTTTCCCGAAACAGAACCCGCTCAGTTATCTGAATTTAATGGTACTTTCTCTCAACTGGAACCAGCAAGTCCCGCGATCCAACTCATTCCTGGAGAAACCAGCCAAATCGTCATTGACCTGGAAAACTTAGATACCCAGCCATTACATCTCACCTGTAGCTTGTCGGGGAATTTTCCCCACCACTGGGGTAGGAGTGAATTTCCCGAAGCCGTGCTGTCACCCGGAGAACGGCGGTCAGTAGTTCTCTCTTTTGGAGTCGATCGCAATTTTTTCGAGACAGAGGAGCTTTCTATGAATACCGAGGGACTGCAACTCAACTATTCTGGTCGCTTTAATGTTTATGGCAGTTATGTTAATAACCAGTCGGACACCAATGAGCCACTTTTGGAATTTATCGAGTTTGACCTATTTGTGCGACCGCGATCGCCATATATCAACCTACTACCGCAAATTTATCGAGAAATCGATTTGGTCGGTCGATTCCTGAAAATTATTGAAACCACTCTCGACCCAGATTTGCAAATATTCAGCCATCTCTGGGCCTACCTAGATCCCCTCACCGCCCCTGAAAGTATGTTGCCATTTTTAGCCCACTGGGTTGGTTGGCAGAACATCCCAACTCTGAGTCTCCAACAGCAACGCCGTTTAATTCGCCACGCTTTAGAGATTTATCGGGCTTCGGGAACTAGGCGGGGGCTGCGGTTTTACCTACACCTCGTAACTGGTTTACCTCTTGATGAAGATTTGCCGGAAGCGTCCAAACACATTTCAATTCTGGAAAACTTTACCCAGGGGGCGGTCATGGGCAGCTCCTATCTGGGTATAGATACCATTTTAGGCGGTGGCAAACCTTTTCACTTTCAAGTCCGACTGCTGTGCGATCCTGATACTATTGACGAAAAATTGGTTCGCACTGTTATTGAAGCACAGACACCAGCCTTCTGCACTTATGACCTAAAAATAGATTCGGACAATAATATATGATCATCACTGAGAGAAATTCCTCTGATTACCCGCCGCCAGAAATTTATCCCCTCCAACGTTTGATAGTTGACGATGGATTGCTGTTAAATGCCCAGCGTTGGCGACAATCGCACGAATACCACCGAGCGCGACAAAATCTCCATTATCAATCTCTTTACCAACCGGGGATAGTTAGGGGGTTAGGGGTGTGTGTAATCGATGCTCCAGAGAGTATATCTGCCCAATATCGAGATAATCGCTGGGTGCAAATTCAACCGGGAATTGCCATCGATTTGACCGGAAATCCGATTATTGTCGATCGCCCTATCGAGTTTCGGATTAGCTCCGAGTGTCGGACAGAACCAATTACTGTTTATTTAGTTCTCCGCTATGTGGATCCGGAAACCCTCTACCGTGCGTCAGAGCAAGTATTGGTGCCAGAAAGTTTTAGGATAGATGAAAAAAATACCCCCCCCTCAGCCCAGGAAATCGAACTGTGTCGGATCGCTATTTCTGCTAATTTCACCGAAATTAGACCCGCCACAGATGTTTTTTCTCCTGATGTAAATGAGTTGGATTTACGATACCGGGTGCGAGTCCGACCGCGCTCCCAAAAAACTCGGATACGGGTAGGGGTTTTACAGGGTACTGCTGAAGATTTTTATGTAGGGGAGAATCTATTTTATCTATTGCGATCGCTTTCAGTTTTAGCACCGATGACTATGGATGCTGAACCAGTTGAAGAAATCACCTTAACTTCCCAGGTGGCTGATATTCCGCGAGACTATAGCTTGCTATATATGAGATATTCTCAGATGCTGTCTTGGGGAGAAACAGAATACAATCATCTCAAATATTACAGCGATAGAGGCACCATACTGTTGATTGAAGCCTCATCGGTCGAAGTCAATATTGCTGATATTAATTCAGCGATCGGCGAACTTAAACAGGCTCTGAATGATATTCAATTTGCCCAAGTTTCCGAATTCAGAAGGGAATTATCCTCAGAATTAACTATCTGTGAATCCGAACTTCAAAACCGCCTAGAATCCTCCTTAGAGCCTCTGCAAAATATAGCCCATCAATATCTGGGGATTAATATATCGAGTATTGCACCCATATCGGCTCAAGACCCGATTAAAATCCATCCGTTTTTATTTGATGAATTACCAATAATTAATGGAGAGCCAACCCGACTGATAAATTGGGGCAAAATTATTATATCCATAGGCTGTCTGTCTTCGGGTTGGGGGTTAAATAGTCATCAGGGATTATCCCGAGAAACCATCCGCAGCGCCCAAGAATTAGGGATTAATATTCTTAATTTTGCCTCGGAAAATTATCATTTGTCCAACATTCAAAGAAATGCAATTAGCTAGTAATTTAACCCCAAGAAAAGCCATGAAAAAAATTATTTCTATCCGACATTTCATTCCCGCATTAGTAGTATTACCCTTGCTTTGGGCTACCATTACCACAGGAGTTTTAGCTTTTTATAGTGGCAGAAAAGCTGTCAATAGTCTCATGTCAGAATTGAGCCAAAAATCGATAAATTCCATTGAAAAACACATAGATAACTACCTGAAAGTTCCAGAAATAGTAAATACCATAAACATGATCACGATTGAAAATAACTTAATTGATATCAATAATCGGGAACTATTAACCCGCTATTTTCATGCTCAGGTTGATGCGATCGATGGGTTATATTACATTTATCTAGGAACTGAAACCGGGGATTTTCTCGGTGTTCAAAAGCAGCCTGATGGAACCCAAGCATTGGTTATTGGAAATGCCGCCGAAGCTGCCGGTCGAAGTGTTTATCAGCTTGATTCAGCCGGAGTTCGTGCCGAAAAAATCAGAACCTTAGAAGCCCAGTACGATGCTAGACAGCGCCCTTGGTACAGATCATCTCTAGAAATCGGTGAAATAAGTTGGAGTCCCATTTATATTTTTGGCTCCACATTAGAACTAGGAATGACCTCAACAATTCCAGTTAAAAGTCCTGGAGGTGATACTATGGGAGTTGTGGGTATTGACTTGGGCTTGAAAGACCTCAGCAATTTTTTGAGAAGTTTGGAAATCAGCCCCCAGGGTATCGCATTTATTATGGATCGCGCCGGAAATTTAGTAGCCAGTTCTACAGACGAACAACCCTTTTTGAATGAAAATGGTCAACAACGACGATTACTCGCCCTCGAAAGTCAAGAACCGGTGATCCGCTCTACAGTCCAACACTTACTCGATACTGAGTTAAGCCTGAACCAAATTCAACAACCGATTTCCTCTCGCTTTCGATTGAATCGTGAACGCCAATTGCTACAGGTGACTCCCATGGAAAGTATGGGTTTGGATTGGCTAATTGTTGTGGTGATTCCCGAATCCGATTTTATGGAACTGATTTATAACAACCTTCGGTTTACGATGATTATCGGCTTGGGTGTGACGGTGGTAGCGATTACACTGGGGGGGATCGCCTCTTGGTGGATTATCAAACCCATCGATAATCTACACGCGGGAGCGAAAGCTATCAAAGCTAATTCCTTCGACCCAGAAATGCTTGAATCTACTATTTCGCGCTCTGATGAAATGGCCGAATTGGGTCAAGCCTTTGTGGAAATGGCAGCAATTGTCCAGGCTCGTGAGAAAAGCATGAGCGAGGAGTTAGTGGAATTGCATCGCCAGCAAGAACAATGGCGACGCGCGAGCCATCAAAACCTTGATCCTACTGTGCGCTTTCAGGAATTGATGGAGCGAGCCAGACAGGCTAGACAAAACCGCGTGTAGCAGTACGACCAGCAATTATCAATTCTTCTAGCGACCTGATAACGTGAATCATGAACACAGATATCTCTACTAAGGAATTAACCCTAGACCCTTCTGGAGAGGGTACTACATTTGATGTGGTGGTGATCAATGACAGTCAATTCATGAGTAGCTTTCAACTAGAGATATCAGCCGCAGGAGTCGAATCCGATCGCCAATGGCTTTGGTATCAAGTTACACCGGAAGTCTGTAGCAAAAAACCACCAGGGGACCAAACCAAGTTTCAGGTAAAAGTGCTACGATCGCCAATTCCCGGATTTGTGGGGTTAGTTAATCTCACAGTGAAAGTATTTTCCCTGGAACTTGGGAAGGAAGAACGTCACATTCTCAGGCTGAATGTTATGCAGGGATTGGGAGAATGTCCCTTTCGAGTGGAACTCCCCACCAGCCACATTCAGACTCTGCCCAATAACGAAGTTGAAATTTTAGTCGGTATCCACAATAACAGTCAAAAGGCGATCGCTCTAATTTTATCGGTTATTAGCCCTAAGCGGGAATGGTTGCTGTTGGATAATCAAACCCCCCTCAACCTTCCCCCCCAGCAGAGTCAGAATTACTCCTTTACCTGCAAAGTTCCCGAAATTTTACAAGCTCTAGCGGGAGTCTATCCCTTTACCATTAGGTGTGTTTCAGCTAACCATAATTCACCCGTAGGGGCCGGTTCAAGCCTCAGTCAGTTGAGCGCGAGGACAACCACAGAAGCCTCCTGTACTGGCAGTATAGAGGTTTTACCCACAGGAACCTTAGAATTTGACGCTTTTCCTAAACAGCAACGACAACCAGCACTTCGGCCATGGCTACCTCAGTGGGGTATAGATCCCGCAGTTTACCAATTGGAATTTACCAATAATTCTAATTATCCCCAAGGGGGAACCGTAGAAATTATCAACAATCCCCAGACCCAAGATCCGATTATCAATGAGTTTTCGATTATTCCCGAACAGGTAAGTTTGGAGCCTGGAGAAATCCAAACTGTGGAACTTCTCGCCTATAGCAAACGACCTTGGTGGGGTTTGGGTCGAACACAGACCATTGAAGTAGGCTGGGAAGGCAAAGTGGGGGCTGGTTCTCTGGCGGTCAGACCTACAGGGGAGTTAACCGACCCACTCCAAAGGTTAGAAACCAAAATTTCCCCTAGGGTAGGGGGAATTGATGAATTGACGACGACCAGACCTTCAGAGGATTATGGTTCCGACAGTGAGCATCCACAACCATTGCCAATTCTGGAGTTGAGACTGTTACCCATTATTCCCCGGTGGTTACAGGTGGCGATCGCACTACTGATTTTAGGTGGTATTTGGTGGTTTTTGTATGCTGCTTTCCGGCTTAACTACCATACTGCTCCCGTCAATGTGGTTAGGTTTAACGGTTTGGGGGATATGGCGATTAGCACCTCCAATGACCAGACTCTGCGGGGGTGGCGGGTTCAGGGAAATAGACTGCGACATAACGGTTGGTTGCGGAATTTGGGGAAAGCGGGGCGCACAGGTTTGTATCGCCCTGTGGATAATGATCAGGTGGCTGTGGGGTTGGAAAACGGCGAAATTCAGATTTGGGACTTGCTCCGCTCCACTGACAGCCCCCGGCGCTCCCTGTCCTATCGCCGGGATGATCGGGTCATGGCTTTGGCTTATAGTCAAAATTCCCAGTATTTATTCAGCGCCCACGGCAGCGGTTTAATCTTGCAATGGTATGTGGGACCCACGGTAAATCTCACTAATGTTGAGGAACCTCAGTTAATTCAGGAATTTGATTTCGCTATTTATGATATCGCCCCCGTAGGGCCACGACAGGAAACTCTGGCGATCGCTGGTCGCTATAACCAATTGGTGCTTTGGGATACCACCGGCGGTAATGAAGGGTTGCGAACTGTTCCCTACCCAGCAGGGGGACAAGATGAATACATCACCTCTCTAGCTACAGCAGCAGATCAACCTTTTTTGCTGGCTACAGCAGACGATCGCGGTTCCATCAGTCTCTGGAATCTCAGAGAATGCTTAACCAACCAGTCCGCCACTTGTCAAATTATAGATCAGTGGCAAGCTCACGGGGGCCAGCCCATCCGTTCTCTAGCTTTGACGGCTAATGGCTGCTATTTAGCCAGTACCGGAGATGACGGAGAGGTTATGCTGTGGCCATTGCAGCGCTCTGGAGAGCGATCTACCCAACATCTCGCGGGTGAGGCGATCGCGCGATCGCGTTACCCAAAAAACAGTCTAGATATGATTGCCATTGGCTCCTACCTCCACATGATCACAGGAAGTAGAGATCACCAAGTTAACCTTCACCGCATTCAACAACCTGCCACTCTCTGTAATTAGCACAGGTAGAACAACTATTAATTATCTATTATTCTTGATTGACTGAGCCATGAGCAGTACAGAACTTTCATATAACGGCCGACAACAACCTAACCAAATCGTCGAGGGGGTTCTGGAACCCGACCTGCCGACTTTGGGAAAATCCCTAACCCTAATTGCCAACCCATCTGGGGATTTTGCTATATCCGCAGGGGAAACCTTCGAGCTGCATATCACCGTAGTTAATCAGGGTATTATCGGTGCGATTATTGACCTTTATATTGATCAAACCTCTGCATCAGTATGGGAATGGTGTCGCACGCCTCAACAACGATTAGCCCTAAGTCCTCAGCAAAGTGCCGAAGTAGTCTTTGAATGTCCTATTCCCCCCCAGGCGACTCCCGGAATTTATAGTTACTTGCTCGTTGTAGATGCACCATTACACTACCCAGAAGATACCCCCATCCACCACCAAGCTAATCTTCAGGTACTCCCACAATTAGCGTCAGCGGTGCAACTCGATGATCCCACTTTTAGCCTGATACCACACACCACATCAACTGAACCAGCGATCGCCATACCAGGACAGCCGTTAACCGTCAGTGTAATAGTCAATAACCGCACGCGGCGAGTGGATCGGTTTCGGTTGCACTGTACCGATGTCCCCCCCGAATGGGTAGAGATCGAATACCCAGAAGGCTTGAATGATTTGGGTTTAGTAGTCGTCACTGATAGTTTAGCCCTCAATCCTGGGGCGATCGGAGAGATTAAGTTAAAGTTAAACCTACCCGTGGACGTTCATGGGGGGCGATATGCCATCACCTTGTCACTGAACTCCGAAAATCTTCCTGATTTAGCCCTGTTGGATATCCTCCACCTTCACATTAAGCCTAACTATGATTTGGTGTGGGATCTACAGACCATCGTGGGTCGCATTCGCACCGGAAGCGGACAGTTTCAACTGCAAATCCAAAACCGGGGTAATACCGATCGCCAACTGCGGTTTAATCCCAGAGAAGAGGGAGAGGTAGAAAATTGTCTGTATACTCTGATGCCAGATGAGTTTCGGCTACTCCCAGAGGAGAGTGTGGAAATGTCTGTCGAGGTCATGCCAAAACACTGGTGGTACAGACCTTGGTGGGGACGGGGACGGCTATTTGAGTTTTATTTGGAACCCCAAGATTTGCACCGCTTACCCCTCCCTCAAGATCGTATCAATGGTACTCTAATTTGGGAGCCTCGCCCCTGGTGGCAGTTGTTGGTTGCCTGTTTGCTGGGACTCGGAGCGATCGCTGCCTTGATTTTCGCGATCTGGTCCGTTTTTTTTAAGCCTCCCACCCCCCCTCGGATTTTAGAGTTTAGATCCGAGTCCCTCAACTACGCCGCCGCTAATGACGATTTTATTTATTTGGGTTGGGTAATTGGACCGCCGACTCGGGAAATCCGTGCTATAGAAATTGTTGGCAAATCTCCTGATGGTAGTATTTCCAGTGCTGCCGTTACCTATGATTTTAGTCGGGGTATTCCCGATGAGTTGGCTTCTTTGTGTACCCTAGAACAGGTATTGCGATGCTACAACATTCGCACTGATGCTCGTCGTCCCGGAGAGTATATTTTTGAGTTAAGGTTGTTTCCTAAACAGGATATTGACAATATTCAATTAGCAAAGACCAGTTTAATTAGGATTGAACCTCTACCTATTCCCCAAATTACCAATTTCACAGCCAGATTAAGTAGTCAGCAGCGCCGAGAATTGCCACCAGAACAGGTTGATAATCCGCGCGCCAACAATAACAGCCTTCCTAACAGTGGTTTTTTCTCTGACCCCGAGCCAATGATCGCACAATTGAGTTTTCAGGTTCTCCATGGCGCGCAAGTCGAAACCTTAACATTGGTGGGTCGCTCTCCTGATGGCTTCGTTAATTTTCCCCAGAAAACCTATACTGTCAGTCCTGATGAATTTTCCGAAGATTTACTCGGTCCCTGTCAGGTTGATTGGGATGGGATTTTGACCTGTCGGGGGTTATCGCTACAATTGGAAAAACCCGACACTTATATTTTTGAATTACAGGTCATTTCTTCGGACTCCCCCGCAGAGGTAGCCGACAGTCGCAAAGCTGACCCCATTGTGTGGGAACCGCCACCACCGCCACGGATTACTACTTTTGCTTCCCGCAAAGCTACTTATCGCGTTGGTGAACAGCAACAAATTGAGTTTCAATGGGTGATTGATAATGCCGCACAACTTCAACAGTTGGAGTTACGGAGTTTATCCCCGGAAGGGTTGGTTAATTTCCCCAAGATTACATATCGCTTTGATGGACAAATTCCCCAGGCCTTACAAGATAAATGCCAAGTTACCGGGAAACAATTGGTTTGCGATAATATCGCGATCTCACTACCAGACCCAGGACGCTATAATTTTGAGTTGACAGCTATTCAGCGTTCCCGCCTGGCCGAAACAGAGCCATCTCGACAAATTCATGCGATCGCTATTCAACCACCATTAGCCCCAGAAATTACCAATTTTCAGGCAGAAACATCCAACTCTCAGACGGGGACAAATCCTATTCGTTTAAATTGGAACATCAAAAATCCTCAACATTTACTAGGTGTTCGGATCATCGGGCGCTCACCAGAGGGAATTGTCACAGTTCCCGAAGTTCTCTATCCTTTTAATGGTAGTATTCCCCCAGTTCTTCAGAATAACTGCCAGTTAAATGCTGAACAGCTTACCTGTCGTAATGTTCCCACTTCCGCCCAAGAACCCGGAGATTATATCTTTGAGTTAATACCTGTTAATCAGAGTAATTTAGCCGCCAATGCCACATCTGTTAAAAGCGATCGCATTCGTATCCGACCACGCCCCGTTGCTCCTCCTCAAATCAATAATTTTCAAATTAATGGTGAGGATGCTCCCCTAAAATATGTCGTTATTATAGACCCTGAAACTTCTCCATCACCTTTGAATTTATCATGGGAAGTTAGTGGTAGTGGCGACCTACAAACCGAGTTACTCCCGGTTCCAGGTGTGGTTCCTAACCGTGGAAATTTGACCTATCCCATTGCGCCTCAGTCCGGACAAGATACCCTGACTCTCAGAGTCACTAATACTGACGGGAAACAGGTTCAACGTTCCATTTTGATTGAAAGGGTGCTTCTTCCTCAACCAGAACCTGCACCTTTGATCAGCCCCGATTCAGACACCCCCGATTCAGACACCCCCGATTCAGACACCCCATCAGGTAGACAATTAACACCCTTTTCTCCTGAACTAGAATCTAATCCTTGGGATCTGATTGATAACCCACCGCCATTTAATTAAATGTCTTTATTCCTAATTATTACATGATTTCAATGAACAATCAACCTATCTTTCAACAACAAGCTATCCCCGGAATTATTGGCGGATTGGGTCCTTTAGCACATATAGAATTTGAACGGCTATTACTGGCTTTAAATTCCACTCGCGGTGCTTGTGGCGATCGCCAACACCCGATTTGGTTTTTAATTAATGCTACAGACCTTCCCGATCGCACCCAAAGTTTACTAGGAAATCAGCCAAGTTGTGTGCCTTGGTTGGTCAAATATGGTAAAATATTAGAAGTGGCTGGGGCAGATTTTTTGGTGATTACCTGTAACACTTCCCACGGATTTTATAATCTGGTACAGCCTCAGTTAAATATTCCCTGGATTCATATTATGCAGGAGACAGTTAGATTTATTAAACTCCATTATCCTGGACTTAATCGCGTGGGAATTTTGGCTACCGATGGCACTTTACAAGCCCATCTCTATCAGGATAGTTTAACGGCGGCGGGATTGACAGCGATCGCCCCGGCTTTAAACTCAGAATTACAGCAAGATATTATGAATGCTATTTACCATCCAATTTGGGGAATTAAAGCCACAGGAGTTCAAATTTTGCCACCCCCTATTCACATATTAAAAACCGCTATAAAATGGCTGGAAAGCCAAGGTGCAGAATTATTAATTGCTGGATGTACAGAGATTTCTGTAGCCTTAAAATTACTGGATAAAACTTCATTAATAGCAATAGATCCCTTGGAAATTATGGCGAATTTGACATTAGATTTAGCATTTGGCTATGAGAATATTCCCGAAATATCAAGTCCCCTTAAATAGTTATCAATTATTCGATAGTAGTATCTTGAGAAAGCGCTAAGGTTGTGGTTTTTTCAGTTGAAAGTGGGTGAGTATCAGCGATCGCTGCTGTCGCTGCTATTCCCGTGTGTACAATAGTTAAAGTTCGGAAAGGGTCAATAATAGGGTCGATCGCAATTAATAATACCAGTATAGCTTCTAGGGGTAATCCTAAAGGTTTTAAAATTAGATCCAACAGGGTCAGCGTTAAAATTCCTGTCGCCCCCGCCGTGGCCATTCCTGCTAAAATAGAAGCGATAATGATAATTACAAAACTCGACAGGTTAAATTCATAGTTATAGAGTTGCGCCACAAACACCGAAGTTGTCGCAAAATAGGCCACCGGACCAAATCGACACACCGTTATCGCTAGGGGAATGACTAAATTAACTGTTTGTTTATCGAAGTTTAAGTGTTCATCTAAAGCCGAAATAGCAGAAGGTAAACAGGTAAAACTACTACGAGTTGCTAAAGCTAAAATTGTCGGTTCTTTTAAGACCATCAAAACCTGACCAAAACCATAGCCAGACTTATGCCAAATTACCAGGGTACTGATAATGTATATAATTATAAAAGCTACAATGGCAATCACTACAAAATTTTGCATAGCTACCAAAATCCCAAAACCAGTAGTTGCCATTTGGGAAGCCAACAGGAAACACAAACCAAAAGGGAGGAATAAAATAATCCAATCAATTAACTTTTTGGATGTATTAAATAAGGTTTCTAAAATCTTAAATACATCCTCCTTGGCGGGTGATTGTGAATATCCCATAGCGATACCAAATACAATGGAAAAAAATAGTATTTCCAGAGAATTACCCTGGCTGAGAGATGCAAAAATATTCTCAGGAATTAAGTTAAACAAAAAAGATATCAGCAGTGATTCTTCCCTATTTTCGATAATTGGACCCGTCAAAGATAACTCAAAATCTAACTCAGAAGTATTCACAACTACCCCCAAAGCTGCGAGGGTAGAATCTTCTAAATTACCCCCAGGATTAGTTAAAAATGCGGCTGTTGCGCCGATGATACTAACCCCTAATAAACTCACCGAAAATACTATTAAAATCCGTTTCACATATTTATTGGCTTCATGACTAGAAATCAGCTTACCCACACTCATTGTTATGGCTGAAAATAACAACGGTAAAACGCACATTTTGAGGAGAATTAGATATAGTTCTCCCAACGGGGTTAACAACAAGGCAATATCTTTATGAACAATGCCAATATATAAACCCAGAAGGATAGAAGGAACAATCGACCAGGGATTTTTTAGGATTTTAATTAACTGCTTAGAGACGCTGTAAAAATTCATATTTTATCAATGGGTATTTTTGTTAATTTTGTGAGTTGAGTTGACGAGACTGAGAGGGGGACACTAACAAATCAGAATAATCTTCTAATAACTGACTAACTGTATATTGTTTTTCGTTCATTGTCAGATACAAATTCACAAACTTTAACAGGTGATTACTAGACCACGGTAAAGCGATCGCGATCAGATCTTGGCTATCTGTTAACGCGACGGTTTGAAAATTCAAAGCCACATTGGGGTAATTAATTAGAATCTTTTTAACCTCCAACTCATCCCGGTATGCTGCTAGTATATCTCCCCTCATTGCACCTCTAATTAAATCCTCCCAATTGGAATATCTGATAATGGTAGCTTTGGGAAATTTTTCTATGGCAAATCTCTCATAAGAAGAGGCATTAATCACACCCATCCTTCCTTCAAAATCTCTCAAAAACTCAACTAAATCTTTATTTCTTGTGGCTTGAGTTAATTGCAGGCGATTTAACAAAAGACCATGGCGCATCGTTAAATAGGGATGAGAAAATGAAACAATTTTTGCCCTTTCTAAGGTTTGACTCAGTTTAGAAATCGCCATATCTGCATCACCTTGATAAACCATATTGACCACTTCATTAAAGGTTTTTGCACTGCGGTCTAACCTAACTTTTACTCCGATAATTTGGGCAATTTCTCTGGCGATCGCCACATCTAATCCGATTAATTCACCGTTGGCATCTTCCGCAAAAAAAGGCGGCGAATCTTCTTGATTTATCGCGACGATTAACTCTCCTCTATCCATGATTTTTTGCAAGTCTGGCGACATGGAGTTTAATGACTGGTTTGCCTGGGAAACTGCCGCAGAATTTCCTAGTAAAGAATCCCAGGTTTCTTGATTCACTATACCAGTGCTTTCTAAGCCTATACTGAGTTGAAAGTTAGAAATAGCTTCTCTGGTTTTTTCCCCATAAATGCCATCGATCGCCCCTAGATAATACCCCTTTTCTTGTAAGCGTTTTTGCAGTTCAATAATATCATAATCTGCCCCAGCTTCAGTCAAGTCTAAATCCCAACTATTACTATCAGGCGAAGTTTCAGCACTGCTTAATTGTGCCAGATTTACTAGAGATTCTGAAGAGACAAAAATGGGCGCATCTTGAGTTTTTACTGAGGGGGGAAAAATCAAAATACTTGCCAAGCATATAGCTACTAATATCAGAACTTTGTATTGCCAGTTAGAGAGTATTTTCATATTAAAAATAATTGCTTTGCTGTTCCTTTCACATCAATTTAGGTTGACAGTTTTCGGAAGTTGTTTTTATCCCCCCCAAACCTTCAAGACTAAATTTTGAGTATTCAGCGATTCAGTTAGTATTCCTAGCTATAGGATTATGGTACTTTACGGTTGTTGCCAATCTTTTCCGGATTAAATCCGAAGTATACAGCCCTTTCAGTAATTATGCAATACGTCTTCACTCGTCTCTCTACCCGGGTGGGAGAGGGATTGAGGGTGAGGGGAATCTTTGAAGCGAACAACCTGTAGCAGCTTCTACAACGGTCTGTATGCAGGTATCCCTAATCCGTGGACACACTTGGACCCTACCATTATACATCATGCGATCGCCATTACCATCATTTTCAGCCAACCCACAGACCCTAAGTAATATAGCCAGTTGGCAGAAATCAGGTTTTTAGGTAATAATTAAAGTATCGCCGATATTCTCAAGTAGTTTCGCACTCATTAACAAATCATGTCTAATCAAAAACGAGAACCTGGAGGCTGTGGATGTGCCAGTATTCCCTTTTCAGTAATTCTGCTGTTTTTGGGCGGCGGTTATTGGCTATTTACACAGCGAGATAACTTGGAAATTAGTAGGTTTTTCAATCATGAGATTATCGCCGATATTCCATTTTTGAATACTTGGGCAACTTCCACTGATAAATCACCGCCTACTTTACCAAATATTCCAGAAATTCCTCAGACTACCAATCCTGAACCGAAACCACAATCCCAACCACAACCGGAAGCCCAACCGGAAACGCCACCCAAATCACCAACCATCAAGCCACCTTCCCCTATACCATCATCCCCACTCAATACCTGGGAAGGTAAACCCATTAGAGGCATTTATTTAAGTCGTTATCAAGCCACAAATAACGCTAGCGAAGAAACCATTAGGGCTAGGGTTCGCTACTATCGCGATCGCGGTATTAATACCATTATTCATGGGGTATGGGGTAACGCTTGTACCATGTATGAAAGTCAAGTAATGCAGGCAAAATTTGGTTATAGTAGCTGTCAAAATTTGTTTGAAGAAGAATGGATTGATTGGTTGATTGATGAAGCCCATAAACACGGCATGGAAGTTCATGCTTACTTTGAAAAAGGCATTAAAATAGATGAAAATAGTCACGCCTTTGATTGGGCAGTCCAGAGAGGTTGGATCGTCCCAGGAGTCGATCGCACTCACCCAGGAGTTGATCATTATGTCTTGAATGTGGGTATCCCAGAAGTTGCTCAATTTTTTACTGATATTGTGGTTGAATTTGTCCAAAAATACCCCACCATTGATGCTGTACAATGGGATGATTATTTGGGTTATCATGATGAGTTACCCGGTCAAATCGATCGCACTCCTAAATTAACTAATTTTGTCCGCAATATGATTGCACAAATGAAAGCCGCTAACCCCTCAGTTAGTTTTGATATCTGCCACCATAACCCCTATTGGGCAAAACAGTATTTTGCCGCAGACCTAGAAGCATGGGGGGTCGATCGCTTTTTTATCCAGGTTTATGCTGAAGAAAATTTTGATGATGAAATGGTCTATGTCGAAGCCTCTGATGGTATTTCCATTACCGAGAGACAATTGAATCGATTGCCCGAGTTGATTGATAATCCTAACATCCCTAATATTTTGCTATTTCCTCTCTCCGGAGAACCCGAAAGACTCGCCGACAAGGTGCATGAATTGACCATTTGAATAAACTTACAAATTAGGTTAATTATCATCATTTCCTCCTGTGGCTTCCCTGCTTCTATTCTACAGTTAAATTATCTCGGGTTGATTTTTTGGTCAATTTTTTTAAAAAATAGCCCGCCGAAATCGGCCAGAGGGGTTGACAGGCGGCGGCGATTAGTGATATCATATTTACATAATCTTAAATAATGGTTATTTTCCCAAAAAAATAATTTAGTGGATATCTGTATTATCTAATATGATAGCATCAGCCGCTAAAAAAAGCAAGTATCGCCACTGAGGGAGGAGGGATTTTAATTTTTGGAGGTAATCAGTTACAATTATTACAAATATTAAAATTATTGCCATGATTGCCATTGTATAGACTTTTTTGCCACCAGGTTAGCCCTCAACGCATTTGCTAGTTATAGATGAATAATCAACCCTTCAGAGATTTAAATAGTCAATGGGCCGACCAGGTGAGGAATGGTTGTAAGGAACCGCGCGACAGCGAGGAAATCAGAGAGACTTGGGATCATATCATCGCAACTATGGCGCTACGGATTCGGCGATCGCTGAAACTCAAGGAAATTCTACAGACCACAGCGGATGAGGTGCAAAGATTACTAAAATGCGATCGCGTTTTATTGTACGAAATCGACTTGCATGGGAATGGTGGCATTGTGGTAGAGGCGGTAGAGGATGAGAGGTGGTCCTTAGAGTGAACCATGCACCTTGTAAGATGGGCCCTATCTTTGGTTAGTGGCGATCGGTTCCCTCGCCCTAGAAGCAGGTCAAATTGGGACTTGGGATTGGGATCTCAAAGATACGGTAAACTGGGATCAGCGGATGTATGAGATTTTTGGGTTGCAAGGTTGCCAGGGTAAAGTAGTCTATCAAGACTGGGCTAATCTCGTCCATCGAGATGATATTACCGAGGTTGAAAAGGCTATCAAAGCAGCCATAGCCCAAGATAATTTTTTTAATGTAGAATTTCGTATTGTTAGACCCGATGGAATCAAGCGTTGGTTGCGAGGGGCAGGCATAGTCCAGCGCGATAGTGACGGTACCCGGAGCGATGACGGGGATTAATTACGATATTACTGATCGCAAACAGGCGCTCATTAGCCCTCAAATACAGTGAAGCCAAATATCGCACCATTATTGAAACCACCCAGGAGGGAGTGTGGGTTTTAGATAAGACAGATCACACCAGCTTTGTCAATCAGCAAATGGCAAAAATGCTAGGCTATTCTGTCACGGATATGCTGGGAATGTCTTTCCTAGATTTGATCGACACAGAAGGATCTTCGATGGCTGAAATTTATCTAAACCAGCGTCATCAGGGTATAATGGGTCAACATCGCGCCCATCTGTGCCACCGTGATGGTAAAGTGGTCTGGGTTTTGGTTTCTGCTACACCTTTGTTTGATGATATGGGGCAATATGACGGCTGCATTAAACTGGTGACAGATATCACCCACATGGTGGAAATACAGGAGGCTTTACAAACTTCTGAGGCGCAGTTGGCTAGTGTATTAAATAGTTCCCTTGATGGGATTATGGCTTTTCGTTCTCTGCGGGATGAGACTGGGGAAATAGCGGATTTTATCTGGTTGTTGACTAATCCCACGGCTGGCAAATTGGTGGGGCGATCGCCTCCCAAATTAATCGGTAAACAATTATTAGAAGAAATGCCGGGAAATCAAACTGATGGTTTATTTGATGCATTAGTCCAAGTGGTGGAGTCCGGCGAACCTTTCCAGTATGAGTTTCATTATCAACATGATGGCATTGACTGTTGGTTTGAAAATGTGGCGGTTAAATTGGGGGATGGTTTTGCGGTCACTTTCCGGGACGTGACCCGAACTAAACAGTCAGAAAAGGCTCTCCAACAAGTTAATCAAGAGTTGGAACAAAGGTTAGATGATCTCAAGCAGCGTCACCAAGAGATGGTGATTTTGGGTGAAATTAACGAATTTTTGCAGGCTTGTAACAATGTCGATGAGGCTTATGAGGCGATCGCCCGCCCAGTCGCACCTTACTCTTCCCAGAGTGTTCGGGTGGTCTGTTTAGAACCTGTAGTTCCCGCAACCGGGTTGAAAATGTGGCTCGGTGGGGGTCTGATTTGCATTCAGCAGTTGATTTTGACCCTAAGCATTGTTGGGGACTGCGCCGGGGTCGTCCCTATGAAGTAGGAAATCAACGCTCAGGTCCTCGGTGTCAGCATATCCAAAACACTACAGAATTGGCGGTTACCCTTTGTATTCCCATGGTAGCTCAGGGGGAAACTTTGGGATGATTTTATCTAGCTACCAAAACCGCCACGGCTTGATCTGAACCAAAACAGCAATTAGCCCGCACTGTATCGGAACAGTTAAGTTTAGCGATCGCTAATTTAAACCTCCGAGAAACCCTCCAAAATCAGAGTATCCGAGATCCATTAACTGGATTATTTAACCGCCGCTATTTGGAAGAATCCTTTAATCAAGAGATTCTCCGCGCCCAACGTCAACAGCACCCCATTGGTGTGATCATGCTAGATATAGACCATTTTAAGCAGTTTAACGACACCTTTGGTCATGATGCAGGGGATTATGTCTTACAGGTGGTTGCTGAAGTATTGAAAAACAGTGTGCGCGGTTCAGATATTGCTTGTCGCTATGGCGGCGAGGAAATGACTCTAATTATGCCAGAATTGTCTTTACCCGCTATCTGCGATCGGGCTGAAGCTATCCGCACTGCTATTAGCCAACTCCATCTCAACCATAACGGTCAAAATTTAAACACCCTCACCGCCTCTATAGGAGTTGCTTGTTTTCCTCAACATGGAACTACCCCAATGGCTGTAATCAAGGCGGCTGATGGGGCTTTATATCGCGCTAAGGCTAACGGACGTAACTGTGCGATCGTTGCCACCTTATCTTAATTTATTCTACCTGCTTCTGGGAGAGTTTGTCAACCTTGCCTAAAGGGTGAAGTTAGAATAAGAAATAGCGCTGCGCCATGGGTAAAACTGTGGCGGGTTCACAGGTTAGTAGTTCCCCGTCTGCCGTGACTTCGTAGGTTTCTGGATCTACTTCGATCTGGGGTAAACTATCGTTTAATTTCATGTCTAATTTGCTCAAATGGCGGGTATTAGATACGGGAACTGTTGCTTTTTTTAAACCCAGTTTTTGCATAGTTTTACCCTCTAAAGAAGCCTGGGAAACAAAGGTTAAGGATGTGGCAGATATCGCGCCTCCAAAACTAGCAAACATCGGACGCATATAAATGGGTTGGGGTGTGGGAATACTGGCGTTGGGGTCTCCCATTTGTGACCAGGCGATCGCCCCCCCTTTAATCACGATTTCCGGTTTAACTCCAAAAAATGCCGGTTTCCATAGACATAAATCTGCTAATTTACCCTCTTCAACCGAACCGACATAATCATTAATTCCATGGGCAATAGCAGGATTAATGGTATACTTAGCAATGTAGCGTTTAGCCCGGAAATTATCATGGGTTTCTGCCGCATTTTCTGGGGATGGTAATAACCCCCTTTGTACCTTCATTTTATGGGCGGTTTGCCAAGTGCGGATAATGGTTTCTCCTACCCTTCCCATAGCTTGGGAGTCCGAGGCTATCATACTAAATGCGCCTAGGTCGTGAAGGATATCTTCGGCGGCGATCGTTTCCCGACGTATGCGGGACTCGGCAAAGGCGACATCTTCGGGAATATGGCGATCGAGATGGTGACAAACCATCAACATATCTAAATGTTCTTCTAGGGTATTTGCAGTATAAGGACGGGTGGGGTTCGTCGAGGAAGGCAGGACATTTTTATAACTACAAACTTTGATGATATCTGGCGCATGACCACCCCCCGCGCCTTCCGTGTGGTAGGTGTGAATTACCCGGTCTTTAAACGCGGCTATGGTATTCTCTACAAAGCCCGCCTCATTCAGGGTATCTGTGTGAATAGCTACTTGAATATCATATTTATCCGCAACTGTTAAACAAACATCGATCGCCGCTGGTGTAGTTCCCCAATCTTCATGAAGTTTTAAACCCATTGCGCCCGCCATTACCTGTTCAACTAAGCCCTGGGGTTGGGCGCTGTTTCCCTTCCCTAAAAATCCTAAATTCATCGGGAAGGCTTCCGCCGCCTGTAGCATTCTATGAATATTCCATGGTCCGGGAGTACAGGTGGTGGCATTAGTTCCGGTGGCGGGTCCAGTCCCACCCCCTAACATGGTGGTAATTCCAGAGGCGATCGCTGTTTCAATTTGCTGGGGACAAATAAAGTGAATATGGCTATCAATTCCGCCAGCAGTTAGGATTTTACCTTCTCCAGCAATCGCCTCTGTAGACGGACCAATAATAATATCAACGTTGTCTTGAATATAGGGATTTCCCGCTTTACCAATTTTGCAGATTTTACCGTCTTTAATACCCACATCAGCTTTAATAATTCCCCACCAGTCTAAAATTAGGGCGTTAGTAATTACCACATCAACCGCGCCATCTTCCCTGGAAATGGGAGATTGTCCCATACCATCCCTAATTACTTTACCACCCCCAAATTTGACCTCATCTCCGTAGGTAGTTAAGTCTCTTTCAACTTCTATAAATAGTTCTGTATCGGCTAATCGAATGCGATCGCCTACCGTCGGTCCGAAGGTTTCCGCGTAGGCTTGTCTATCCATGCGATAACTCATTTTTAGCTCCTAATTAATCACAATATAGCTATTTTCAAGCTGGCGGCGGGTTAACTCACCAGATTTACTTAGGCTTTTTTTTAGACTTATCTTTTTTGCGTTTTTCCCGCTTAACTTCGGGTGATAATGTGCCATTAATTAACCCATTAAAACCGTAAATTTCACGACTTCCGGCTACAGTCACTAATTCGACTTCCCGGTTATCTCCGGGTTCAAATCTTATCGCCGTACCAGCGGGGATATTTAACCGCATTCCCCTAGCCGTTTCTCGGGCAAATTCTAAGGCGGGATTAACTTCGTAAAAGTGGAAATGAGAACCGACTTGGATGGGGCGATCGCCTGTATTAGCTACATGAATTTTCACAGTTTCGCGACCCGAATTAAGTTCGATTTCTCCTGGTTTAACGATTATTTCTCCGGGAATCATAGTTAATTAAATAGTGATTGTTTTATTGGATGGGATTATGAACTGTTACCAATTTCGTACCATCGGGAAACGTCGCTTCTACCTGTACCTCGTCCACCATTTCCGCTACCCCTTCCATCACATCATCTTTAGTTAATAGAGTCGTTCCATAACTCATTAAATCCGCCACAGTTCGACCATCTCGCGCCCCTTCTAAAATGGCAGCAGATAGGTAGGCGACAGCTTCGGGATAGTTTAATTTAACTCCCCTGGCTTTACGTCTTTCCGCTACTAAGGCGGCAGTAAAAATTAGTAGTTTATCTTTTTCTTGGGGTGATAGTTGCATTCACAACTCCTTAAATGAGTCCAGTTATTAAACATTCCAAACTCGCGGTTTGGTGATGTTTTTTCCTGATAAATTGGGGCGTAATAACTGCCAAATTTCAGTAAACCAGGCGATCGCTTCTTGGCTAGACGGACCACGATAACGACACAATAACCCTGATAACAGTTGAGTCGCCCCGGCTTCCCCTTCCCTTTGGTGTTCACCCCACAGCATTCTAACATGGTTTAGGGTCTCTTTGGAAACAGGTTCACCTACCCAGGTGAGGGTAGCAACCACAGGCCATCCTCCTAAGCCGTGGGGACTCTCTAAAATGGTTTCACCCCCAGGAAGCCATTGTCTATCTATCCATAGGGGTTTCTCATTTTGCCATATTTCCGTGTGCGATCGCCACTCTCCCTCCATAAATTTTTCCCCCCTGGCTGAACGACCAAACCGGGTAATTTCCCATCCTAACCAGGTCGCTTCTGGGGCTAATTCTACCCGTAAATCTTGACGATAAATAGCACCATTAAAAATGATGGTTTCTCGGGGCAGATATTCTAAATAAGCGCCTTTTTCTAGTTTAATCTTAACATTTTGGCTGGCAGTTTTTCCCGTGCTACGATAAACTCTACTCGCCGCCGCCGTAGTTAATAAAACTTTCGTATCCGCTTGTAAATGCAGGTTCTGCGATAGGCGATCGCCCCCCACCATTCCCCCCGCTGTATGTAATGCTACACTCTGGCAAATTTCCTCCCCTGGCGGATAAAAAGGGCGTTGGATTTTATAGGGCGCGATCGTATACTTATTAACTACTTGGGTAATCCCATTATTTTGGGAATATTTCAGGTTAAGAATACCATGCCATTCCGACCGGTTAAAGTCACTCATTAATTGATAATTGATAGAGGAGTTATATCAAAGTCCCCCCACTGGGGAGATGGATTGAGCGTGAGGGGAACCATTAAGTTGGAAATAGATAGTTGACTGCTAATTATTTTTGATGGTTTTTTGATGCTTTAACACCGCATCTCTCAATTGTCCTTGACATTCATCAAGCAGTTGAATTCCCCCTGAAGCATCTAAATCAGTCCAATACATTAATAGGGCTAATTTCACCGATTTATTACTGCGTTCTAATAATTCTGCCGCTTGTGAGCGAGTCATACCTGTTAAATCAATTAAAATACGCATCGCCCGATCGCGTAATTTATTATTCGTCACCGCCACATCAACCATGCGATTACCGTAGACTTTTCCTAGCCTCACCATCACACTGGTTGAGATGATATTTAATGCCATTTTGGTGACAGTTCCCGCTTTCAGACGAGTCGAACCCGCCAGGATTTCTGGACCTACTAAAAGGCGGATATCTACATCAGCATCAAAGGTCACTTGTTCCCTGGGAACACAAGCCATAAATATCGTTTTTGCCCCTCGACTTTTCGCTGCTTGTAGCGCCCCATAAACATAGGGAGTTGTGCCGCCAGCCGTAATTCCTAGGACGATATCTAACTCCGTGATTTGGCGGTGGGCGATCGCTTTTTCCCCATCTGTCGCCCTATCTTCTAATTCTTCCGAACTACGAATTAATGCCCCTGCGCCCCCCGCAATAATCCCCTGTACCAGTTCCGGGGGACTACAGAAGGTGGGCGGACATTCAGCCGCATCTAACACCCCTAAACGGCCACTCGTACCCGCCCCGACGTAAAATAACCTCCCCCCTTTTTTTAGGGATTGTGTAGTTATGTCGATGGCTAGGGCCAGGGATTCGCGGGCATGGGCGATCGCCAGTAAAGTTCTGACATCCTCGCGGTTGAACAAATCCACCAATTCTAGGGAAGTCAGGCGATCGAGGTTTTCGCTACTCGCATTAGCCTGTTCCGTCAATAAATGGCCCCGCGTTTCCAAATTAGTCATGTTTTGCTGTTGGTCCTTCACAAGTTATCAGGCTAAAGTAAACCTTCTAGGCGACGGCGAATGCTGTCGAGTTCGTCTGATGGGAATTCTGAAGATTCCTCTGAGTCCCTTTCGTCTTGGGTTTTGCCTTGCTTTTCCCACTCCAACTCCTCCACATTATTTTCTGGAGGAATCGCTAAAGCCCCAGACGGAATCAGCTCCCAATCATAATCTACACTGCGACAGAATTCTTTGATTTCATCATCATCAATTCCCTCAATACAGGGACTGGGGAAATCTTGGGCTTCCAACAAACCACCAAAGCGGATGGCATCGTCTTCCTCCTCAAACATTAACACCTTATTGCGATCGCCCATCTGAATTGTATGGATTCCCTCATTATCAGTCCCGGCATTGAACAGCAAGACATAGACTTTCATGATCTTGAATCGGGTTGTTAACAACAGCTTGATCTTATCTTACAACCTCCGATCACCTTTTTTCTCAACTCCACCATGGATCCCCATTCCAGACCCAGCCCCTTCCGGTTGAGATGTGCTAACCAGTCTGCTAGACTGTCTCCACCAGCTAAATATCACAATATTGGAGGATTATCTTGTATGAATTATACCATATCCGGTGCTGAAATGCCAGCCATTAAAACATTTGTTCACAATCAAGTTAAGTTTCCTGATCGCTTTAATTCAACCATTGACAATCAGGATGAGATGTATTTATTCGCCCTCCAAAATCAAGGCAGCCCTGAACGCGCTATAATTCGTTACTATAGCAATGGCATTCGCATTTTTGATGCCGTCAAACAAGTCGTTGATTGGCATTTTGGCAGCTTTCATAAAATCGGTGCCTTTTTAGACTTTGCTAGTGGCTATGGTCGCTCTACCAGGTTTTTTGTGCAAGAAATACCCTCAGATAAAGTCTGGATTTCTGATATTTATGCCGAGGGGGTAAAGTTTCAGGTTGAACAATTTGGCGTTAATGGTATTGTGTCTACCTCTCAGCCAAAAGACTATCTTTGTAGTCAGAGTTTTGATGTGATTTTGGCTTGTTCCTTTTTTAGCCATCTCCCTAAAGCTACCTTTTCCCAATGGTTAAAGGTGTTATATAACTTACTTAATCCCAACGGTTTATTATTATTGAGCGTCCATGATCGCAGTTTATTACCATCTCATTTAATGATTGATGATTCCGAGTTGTTATTTTGTCTGAATAGTGAAAGCAGAACTTTGGACTTGGGGGAATATGGAACCAGTTATGTCGGCGAAAATTTTGTCGCTAATACCATTGCTGATATTTCGGAACATCAGGCTGTTTATCATCGCATACCCCAGGGAATTTGTCGGTATCAAGACCTATATATTTTGGCGAAAAATCCGACCATGACTTGGGAGAATTTTCGATATTATCATCATCCTATAGGAAAAATTGAACATTGTCATCTTACCGCTGATGGGGTTTTGGAATTGGGGGGTTGGGTTTCCGAAATTAACCCTGGTGGTCAGGTTTCCGAAATTTTGGTTTATCTAAATACTCTCTTAGTTTATCGGCAAACAATTACCTGCTCAGATAATTATGACCACCAATGGCATTTTAGCTTAAAGTTAGATCAGGTTAATTTGGACGATATTATTTTAGTCAAAACTATTAATAATTTTGGCTTAGAATGGGTGTTTGATTGTGCGCCACTGGAGTTTTGGTTGAGGGGTAACTAATTGCTATGATGAAAATCACACAGTCTCCAGTTTTAATTATTACCGAAATCCATAAATATGGGACTTTTGGGCATTCCTCAAAGAAGTAATGATGCCTTGTGGCGATCGATAAAATACCATTAGGCACTAATGTGATTCTGCCAACACTTGGAAAAGGACAAGGCCTTGCCTACTAAGCGAGACACTCCTTGCCTCAAGGTATTGTTAAACCCCCTTTTTTTTGAGCCTTACCTGGACTTGGCGGCGTACAGAGACATATTTCTGATTAACGTAGTTTGGCAGCCAGGGTTCAGGCACTTGGACGGCTCCTGCTATTCCAGCCTGGGGAATTCCCTCAGTCCGCAAACGGTCAATCAGAGACCGTGTTCCTTGGTGAATCACCTTTTTGGTGGGGTGTTCAACAAACTGTGGTCCACAATCACGACACTTGAACCGTTGTTGGCCGCTTTTGAATCTGTCTTCAACTTTGGTACAGATACCTAATACTAGCACCGAGATGATGATACCATTTACGGAGGTCAAGGTAATGACTCTCGTAGGTGAAACAGGTAGCGACCTGTTATTGGGTGATAGGGGGGATGATACTTAATGGGTATTAGCGATCGAGTTCCTGGTTATACATTAATTGATCACTTTGCTCTGGATGAGGATATCATCCAGTTAACGGACTTCCGAGGAACTTTTCGACTCTAACCTTCCCCCGAACAATTACCCCCCGGTACAGCAATTGTCGACCAAAATCGCCAAGGAGATTTTGACTTAATTGCCCTAGTCAAGGACGTTTTCTGCTTTGATTTAGAGGAAAATTATTTTATATTTTCTTAATAAATCGCCAGAATGTTCATGTTGTACAAGTAAATGACCATGCCGACCCAAATATCGGATTTTTAGCCAAATTTCCTGAGCTAAAATCAGGGTAGCAGAAAACATAGTCCAAGTCCGAGTTGTTGTTTATTTTTTATACCCATGGAAGACCTAATTCTAAATCTAACCAATACCGAAACCCCGTCAACCCCGTCAACCCCTGTACCTCCCCGTGTATCGACAGATGAGATAGATACCTTATTTGGTGGTCCTGGCAATAATGTTTTCCTGCTTCAGAATCATTTTGATCAATTGCCTCCCCTGAGTCCAGCCACGACTCAAATTGGTACTAACAATGACGATGAGTTATTTGGAACCAATGGGAATGATGTCATCCTAGGTCGCGGCGGTAATGATACCATTTACGGATTTATGGGTGATGATTTCATAGATGGTCAAGGGGGAGATGACCTGATTTATGGCGGTCAGGGTAATGATATCTTATCAGGGGCTGAAGGTAGAGATACCATATTCGGCGATATCGGTGATGATATCATTTACGGTGGCGCAGATGACGACCTGTTATTTGGCAACCAGGGCAATGATACAATTTATGGTGACGGCGGTAATGATACCATCTATGGCGGTCAGGGAGACGACTACCTAGTAGGCGGTAGTGGTAATGATCTGTTATTTGGTGACCAAGGAAATGATACCCTAGTGGGAATAAGTCGCGCCGGAAGAGGTTACACCCTGATCGGTGATTTTGACCCAGAGAAAGATACGGTGATGTTACGGGGACGCAGAGAAAATCATGAATTAGTTCCATCCCAGGAGCTATCTGTTGCTACCAATGTTAGTCTACCAGAAGGAACGGCAATTATTCAGACCACCCTAGATGGTACTCAGCAACTGTTAGCCGTTATTCAGGATAATTTCTTTTTGGATATTGACGCGAGTTATTTCGACTTCTTATGACGGTTTCAGGGCGCTAATGATTAGTCATAGCGCCCTTACCATCATCCCCTTAATTATTGTCCAGTTTCGCACTACAGGTTAAAGCTACATCCACCAATTCATCTGGGGCTTGTCCAGTTTCCTGAAGTTGCTGTACGATGTCCACAAACTCCTCAATCGAAAATCGATCTTGATACTCAAAAATGGTACACTGACAGATAGTTTGCGCTTGTTGGGGGGTTAGCCCTGACCTCTGCGATCGCTCACGACAATTGCTCACATAATTGCTGACAAACTCTTGAGGATAAGCATTCCTGGGTTGTTGTTGGTAACTAGGAGATTCAGCAGCAGCCATCGTAGAGACAGTCACCGTGAAACTTAGGGAACCTAAGAAAAAAAATTGTTGCCAAATTTTGGGTATGCTCATGCTATTAATTGGATTCCGTATCAGCCTGCGGAAGTCTCCACAACTTGACATTATAGCAGTAGGATTTGGTACGCCTTAGATGAGTAAGCCTCAGAACACCCCCAGGTTGATTAGACAAGGCGCGCGCCGCCGAGTCAAAATTTTGCTCATAGCAGCGTGCGCCTTAATGTTATTCATGAGTCTAGGACTGGTCAATCACCTGTTAATAATGCGATCGTCCGCTAGAGAACCCGTTGATACCTTCTTAGTATTGGGGGGAAGTATCCGCCGAGAAATCTATGTTTCCCAACTAGCCACAGAATATCCACAAATCCCCATTATCATTTCTAAAGGTTCCGACGATCCCTGCATTGTCAAGCTATTTGAGCGCAACAAAACCCCCAGCCAAGGAGTTTGGTTAGAAAAATGTGCCAACTCCACCTTCGGGAATTATATGTTTAGTCAACCCTTACTCACCCAATGGGGTGCGCGCCATGTAAAAATCCTCACCTCAGATACCCACCTTCCCAGGGCCCAATGGATGGCTAAAATCATGTTAGGAGCCCATGGGATTTGGCCTGAAATGGAATTAGTAGAAGAATCCGGGATACCCGGGAACACAGAATCTCTGATCAAAACCATATTAGACCTCAGCAGAGCCATACTTTGGGCTTTTTTTAGCCAGATCTGGCAACCGAGTTGTTCTGATATTGTTCACCTTCCAGAAGTCGATATGGCTTCCTGGTGTGTAAATGGTTTTACCTGCGAGTATCAGGGGGGAGTTGATCCCGAATCCCTATGCAATTAGAAAATCAGCAGAAGTAACCGCCGATCTCTAAAATGGAGTCCAACCAGTTCGCAGCATTAGAGTGGGGTGCTTTTCTGTGTCTGTTGGCCAACCAAGACCTACAGCTTTTTTGTTGAAATTTCCCTGGGAAATGCTATAATGATTAATGAGCTTGGAAATGCCTGGAGAGGTGGCAGAGATGGTCGATTGCGACGGACTCGAAATTCGTTAGGGGTGCAAGCTCCTCGTGGGTTCGAATCCCACCCTCTCCGGTTTTGCTCAGGCTCAATCATGACCAGCCCTGGCGCTAATCCCTACCTGTGCGAGCGATCGCGCGCGAGGGGTTAGGGCAGGGTTTGGCTGTTTTTATGGCTGCTGTGGATATCTGTGTAACGGATCTTTACGATCGCTACTGAGAAGGTATTATCAGTGATAGGATCCCGTAAAAACCTTTGAGATAATTTTCTATGGTAGAAACACTGACAGGAAAAGCTCCCAAATTCGGTGGTAGCACAGGTGGTCTTCTCACCAAAGCCCAAGTTGAGGAGAAATATGCCATTACCTGGACCAGCACCAAAGAACAGGTGTTTGAAATGCCCACAGGTGGCGCAGCTATTATGAACGAGGGAGAAAACTTGCTCTATCTGGCTCGCAAAGAGCAGTGTCTCGCCTTGGGAACCCAACTGCGGACTAAATTCAAGCCGAAAATCGAGGATTTCAAAATCTATCGGATTTTCCCCAATGGCGAAATGGAATATCTCCACCCCAAAGATGGCGTTTTCCCTGAGAAAGTTAACGAAGGTCGGGAGTTCAACGGAAAAATCGATCGCAAGATTGGTGACAACCCCAACCCAGCTAGTGTCAAATTCAGCGGTAAAGCCACCTACGAGTCTTAGGGGTCTATGGGTAGGGGCGGGTTCACCGGACTTTTCATTCAGATAATGAGCTTTTGTAGCACCCACCCCTACAGTACAGGTAAACTCCCTATAAGATCAGGTTTGCTGGTTCCTGATTTTTCACCAAAAACCAGCATTTTCTGTTATTTTTGATACACCGTAGCATTAAATTCAGCTACCAATTTTCCCAAAAATTACAACGATGATTTTTCCAGATTTCTCCCAATTCTGCCAACTACAGGCTAGGGGTAACTTCATTCCTGTCTATCAGGAGTGGGTGGCGGACTTGGATACACCAGTTTCGGCGTGGTATCGGGTTTGTGCAGGTCAACCTTACAGCTTCCTGTTGGAGTCAGTCGAAGGTGGGGAGAAAATTGGGCGTTACAGCTTTCTGGGTTGTGATCCTCTGTGGACTTTATCCGCCCGCGGCGATCGCATGATTCAAAAATTTAGGGACGGTCAACAACAAGATTTTCAAGGCGATCCGTTTAAGGTATTAGCTGACTGTCTTAAACCCTATCAACCTGTCAAATTGCCAGAACTACCGCCGGGAATTGGGGGACTGTTCGGGTTTTGGGGTTATGAATTAATCAACTGGATTGAACCACGAGTCCCCATTTATCCCCTTACAGACGATGATTTACCCGATGGCCTATGGATGCAGCTTGATAGTTTACTAATTTTTGACCAGGTGAAGCGCAAGGTTTGGGCTATATCTTATGCTGACCTGCGGGAAACAGACCCAGAAACAGCCTATCAACAGGCTTGCGATCGCGTTACTCAATTGGTAGATAAACTGAGATCTCCCCTATCTCGTCAGAGTACCCTATTACAATGGACTCCCCCCGATAGCAACAAATCTGATGATACCGAAACATCACGCCAATACAGCAGCAATTTCTCCCGCGACCAGTTTTGTGCTGCTGTTGACCGGGCGAAGGACTATATTAGGGCGGGAGATATCTTTCAGGTCGTCATTTCCCAACGCCTGGCGGCACAATACCAAGGCGATCCTTTCTCCTTGTATAGATCCCTGCGTTTAATCAATCCTTCCCCCTATATGGCTTATTTTAACTTTGGGGATTGGCAGATGATTGGATCTAGCCCGGAAGTGATGGTCAAAGCCGAAAAAAACATTGACGGAAAGGCGCGCGCCACCGTTCGCCCCATTGCTGGAACCCGCCGCCGTGGTAAAAACTCCCAGGAGGATCAACACCTAGAGCAAGATTTGCTACAGGACCCCAAAGAAATCGCCGAGCACGTTATGCTAGTAGACCTCGGACGTAATGATTTAGGGCGCGTCTGCCAAAATGGAACCGTAATGGTTGATCAGTTGATGGTCGTCGAACGCTATTCCCATGTTATGCACATTGTTAGTAATGTGGTGGGAGACTTAGCAGATGATCAAACTGCTTGGGATTTATTAAAAGCCTGTTTTCCCGCTGGGACTGTTAGCGGTGCGCCGAAAATTCGGGCTATGGAAATTATTAATGAGTTGGAACCTAGCCGCCGAGGTCCATATTCCGGCGTTTATGGCTATTATGATTTTGAGGGACAACTAAACACGGCTATCACGATCCGCACTATGATTGTCCGTCAGGGGGAAGATGGTATAAATCAAGTTTCTGTACAAGCGGGGGCTGGACTTGTGGCTGACTCCCAACCGGAAAAGGAATATGAGGAAACCCTCAATAAGGCGCGGGGGTTATTGGAAGCCATTAGCTGTCTGAAAACTTCTCAGAGTTAGTTTTTATGAATTTCTACATCGTTGATGTTTTTGCAGAAGCTAAATATGCCGGAAATCAACTCGCTGTTTTCTTCGGTGAGGGTGTTTCCTCTCTGTCCGATGAGGAAATGTTAGAAATTGCCCAGGAAATTAATTATTCAGAAACTACTTTTATCCGTTCCGAGGGAATGGTTGATGGTGGCTATGATGTCAGGATTTTTACCCCTTCCAAAGAATTGCCTTTTGCGGGTCATCCTACCCTGGGAACTGCTTATATTATTCAACGGGAAATGATTAAAAAACCTGTTGATCAGGTGGTATTGAATTTGGGAGTCGGTCAAATTCCGGTGACTTGGAGTAATGGTAACACTGACCAAGAGTTGTTATGGATGCGCCCCAGTAATCCCGTTTTTTATAATTGTTTAAATCCGGCATATGTCGCCCCGGTTTTGGGTTTGGAAATGGCGGATTTTGACGATAACTTTCCCATTCAAGAAGTGTCAACGGGGATTCCTTTTTTAATCGTCCCTCTCAAAAATCAAAGGGCTTTAAAACAGGCTAAGGTTAATTTAGACCATTATGGTGAGTTTATTAAAAACACTAATGCTAAGGAGATTTTTGTTTTTTGTCCTGAACCCTATGACATGGAAAATGATATCAGCGCTAGGATGTTCGCCCCGGCTTTAGGAATTGCCGAAGACCCAGCCACGGGAAGCGCTAATTCTTGTCTGGCAGCTTATTTCGTGCATAATTCCTATTATAATAGGGATGAGATTAATGTGCGTGTGGAACAGGGTTATGAGATTAATCGCCCTTCTTTACTATTTTTAAAAGCCCAAAAAGTTGGGGATGAAATTGATGTCATGGTGGGGGGAAAAGTGGTGGCGATCGCTAAGGGAGAATGGTTGAATTAACTTAGCTAACTGCGGCTTCTAGCATTTGGATAGTTCCGCGATCGCTATTAATTTCTACCATACCACCTATGGCTATGGTAAATTGGTCGCGAATATGACCTATGGCTGAACCATACCAGGCGGGTATTCCTAGGGGTTGAATATGATCTACTAACACTTCCCATAAGCTAAAAGATGATTCCCCTTCCCTCCCCGGTGAACAACGGCTACATTGTCCGAAAATAAACCCCGATAATTGATCTAAAATTCCGGCTAGTTTTAATTGGGTCAATAGGCGATCGACCCGGTAAACATCCTCGTTAATATCCTCAATAAATAGAATTTTTCCCGACCAATTCGGTAGATATTCCGAACCCACCAACCCCGCTAAAACTGATAAATTACCCCCCACCAGTTGACCCCTGGCGCTACCGCTGGTAATAGTTTCTACCCGAATATTCCCAGGATTTTCAAACGTAACAGCTTCCCCTGTAAACAAAACTCGCTTTAAGTAATTCACCGAAAAACTCCGCCAATGAGAAGTGCCTAATAATCCGTGAAATGTGATAAAATTGCACTGGGAATATATCGCCAATAATAATGATGTGATATCACTATAACCAATAATCACCTTGGGATTGTTGCGGATTATGTTATAATCTAATAAGGGTAAAATACGGGCAGCCCCCCAGCCACCGGCGGCGGTAATAATTCCCCGAATATTCGGATCAGCAAACATGGTATTAACATCGGCGGCGCGGTCTCGATCTAATCCGGCTAAATAACCATATTTATCCATCAGGTGAGGTGCGGCTTTCGGATTAAGTCCTTGTTGCATTAATTGCCAAGTTACAAATTTTAACTCCTGTGTGGTAATCCATCCAGAAGGCGCAATTATTCCCACCGTATCCCCAACCCGCAAACGGGGTGGTTTAATAGGATTAGGAGAAGATGCTAATACCGGAAATCCTGTTGCTAAAAGTGTCAAACCTAACTCACTTATAAATTGGCGGCGATTTTTCATAGATCTAATTTTCATACCATTGTTAAGATGATGAACCTAGATTATTCCCGAATGCAATCAGTTCAATCCCCAATTATTCCGATTATTGGAAAACTAATTAACAATCATCCGGGGACAATTTCCCTAGGTCAAGGGGTAGTTTATTATGGCCCGCCACCTGTGGCATTTGACCATATATCCGAGTTTTTAGCTAGTCCAGAAAATCATAAATATAAACCAGTAATTGGTATCACTCCACTACTTGAGATCATCGCCGATAAACTGCAAACAGAGAATCATATTAATCTCAGCGATCGCCAGAAAATTGTCGTCACTGCTGGTAGTAATATGGGGTTTATGAATGCGATTTTAGCTATTACCTCACCTGGGGATGAAATCATTATACAATCTCCTTACTATTTTAATCATGAAATGGCGATTATGATGGCAAGTTGTCAGCCTGTAGTTATTCAGACCGATGACAATTATCAACTACGAATTGATGCCATTCAAGCCGCCATCACTGATAAAACCAGGGCGATTGTTACCATTTCTCCCAATAACCCCACCGGGGCGGTTTATTCCCCAGAAGCATTACAAGAAATTAATCAAATTTGTAGCGATCGCCACTTATACCATATCAGTGACGAAGCCTACGAATACTTTACCTATAATAACATCAAACACACCTCACCCGCCACCTTTCCTAACAGTGAATCCCACACAATTTCTCTCTTCAGTTTATCCAAAGCCTACGGTTTTGCATCCTGGCGCATTGGATATATGCTAATTCCTGAACACTTACTAATCCCCATCCAAAAAGTTCAAGATACCATCTTAATCTGTCCTCCCGTCATCTCCCAATATGTAGCTTTAGGCGCGTTAAAAGTAGGTTATGAATATTGCCAAAATCATATTAAAACCATCACGGAAGTTCGGGATATATTTCTCAATGAACTCAGCCAATTATCAGATTTTTGCACAATTCCGCAAGCTGATGGCGCGTTTTACTTTCTGCTGAAAATAGACACAGAGTTAGACTCAATGGAATTAGCCCAACAACTGATTAAACAGTTTGGGGTAGCCGTAATTCCGGGGACTACCTTTGGTATGTCACAAGGCTGTTATTTACGGGTAGCTTATGGGGCGTTAAAACCAGACACCGCCGCCGAAGGAATTGGGCGTTTAGTCAAAGGTCTGAAAACCTTAGTTATTTAGATTAACCTATCAATCATCTATCCGGGATTATCCCCCCAAGGGAAACTAATAGCCAGCCATAATTGCATTATACCAGCCCCCCAATTTTGTACCTATACCATTTTAGCCCAAATCCTAATAGCTGCATAGGTCAGTCAAAATCCCCAAATTAACCAGCTATGATAGAAAACAGACTGATTTGAGATTAACCATAAGATTATGCCTTTATACCGCCTTTTCATCATCATTGTGGGTGTTTGTGTCATCCTGGGTTTAATGATTTGGCTAGTCACATCGATTTCTTGGTTATACAGTCAAGTGGCGTGGATGGCTAACCCGATTTTAGCAAATTTGTTGCTAGTTGTGTTAATAGGTTTGCTAGGGTTATTGATGTATACGTTTTTCTACTATTTGAGGCTGTTTCAATTTGGAAGTAATGGGAGGAAAAAACGCCGCCATAACTTGCGTATCCCTTTGGATAAATCCGAGGCGGCTGAAACGTCTTTAAAAGCTATCCGACAACAGGTTAATCAAATTCAAGATGAAGTAGCACGTCAGGCGTTAATAAGTCGTTCTCAGGATATACAAGCTAACCTATCTCAAGGTAGCATTCAGGTGGTGATATTTGGCACAGGTTCCGCCGGGAAAACATCTCTGGTTAATGGGTTAATGGGGGAGATGGTCGGGCGGGTTGACGCACCCATGGGAACTACCATAAATGGGGAAACTTATCGACTCGAATTAAAGGGGTTAAATCGGGAAATTTTAATCATTGATACTCCGGGAATTGGGGAGGTTGGAGAAGGGGGAGTAACTCGTTCAGAAATGGCTAGAACCCTGGCTACCGAGGCAGATTTATTATTATTTGTGGTGGATAATGATTTGCGTCAATCCGAATTATATCCTCTGCGTAATTTGGCGGAAATGGGTAAGCGATCGCTATTAATTTTTAACAAAACCGACTTGTATACAGAAGCTGATAAAAATCAGATTTTAAATCGATTAAAGCAACGAGTGAGCGGGTTTATTTCTCCGGAAGATGTCATAGCGATCGCCGCTAATCCTCAACTAATTAATCTGGACAATGGAGATACATTTAAACCTGAGCCTGATATCATGCCACTTATTCATAAAATCGCCACAATTCTACGCGCCGAAGGGGAAGAATTAATAGCTGATAATATCCTTCTCCAGTCTCAAAGATTAGGCGAAGAAGCGCGGCGTTTAATTGATAATCAACGTCTACGCCAAGCCGAACAAATTGTCGATAGATATCAGTGGATTGGGGCTGGGGCTATTGCTGTTACGCCGCTTCCGGTGGTAGATTTATTAGCGACTGCGGCAGTTAATGCCCAAATGGTAGTAGAAATTGGCAAAATATATGGGTGTAAATTAAATATGGATAGAGGGCGAGAGTTGGCGTTATCTCTCGCGAAAACTTTAGGCAGTTTAGGCATTGTTAAAGGTGCGATTCAATTAGTAGCTACCGCCCTACATTTTCACATCGGTACTATTGTAGTTGGTAAGGCGATTCAAGGGATAACTGCCGCTTATTTAACCCGAATTGCGGGGCGTAGTTTTATCGAGTATTTTCGCCAAAATCAAGATTGGGGAGATGGGGGTATAACAGAGGTGGTGCAGCGACAATTTCAACTTAATCGGCGAGATGAGTTTGTGCGAGGATTTATTCAAGATGCGATCGCCCGCGTGATTGAACCATTGAACCTCGATCAATCATCAGCAGAGTCCGATGATGAACTAGAATTAGAATTAGACAAACCCTCAGATATTGCCCCCTATTTAGATCAAGATTCATCTCAAGATGATTGGGATAATCCCCGTCATCCTCGAGAGAATTGGTAAAAATTTACTACGGAGAATCTTCCCATTCTGGAGTCAAAAGACGGAAGTTATAATCAGATGCACCCGGATGACAGGTTTGGCAATTATGAATATTAATGGGTTCCGTAAATTCTACGCGGGGATGTAGCGCCCTAAAAAAGCGCGATCGCTCAATTCTAAAAGGGATACCCTCTTCAGCCACAGTCATAGAACGGGAAAAATGGCGGAGATAATTCCACACCAACAGGCGAGCCGGATCCACTAAAGGTTCAATTTGAGTGCCATAATGTTGACTATCCTGGAGAATTTGTTGCCAAGTCTGTCTCGGTAAAACTGACGGCGGAATAGGAATATGGCAAGTAGCGCAGTTTTCTAAATAGAGTTCCTGGCCCAGTTGAAATTCTGGCGGTACAAAATCAACAGTACCGATCGCACTAACAGAATACTGACCTATACTTGGCGTTGTAATGCCCAAGGATATCAGGACAGCAACCAGAATCAAACAGCATCGAATCAATAGAGAATATCTCCTTTCGCTGCGCCGATTGGAGAGTCTGGAATTGAACATATTATAGAAGTTAGCTTATTCTAGGGTAATGACCATACCTTCTCTGGCAACAACCCCCTGGGGGAAAGCAGCCTTAAGTTCAAGTTGGACGCGATCGAGAAAATCATCATCGTGGGATGGGTCATGTTGATACATGGCTATCTGCTTAACACCCGCTTTTTTGGCAATTTCTACCCCTACCTCCCAGGTAGAATGTCCCCACCCGATTTTGGGACACTTATGATCATGATACTCCTCATTAGTATAGGTAGCATCATAAATCAGCAAGTCGGCATTGCGAGCCAAGTGCAGAACATTATTATCAAAGCGATCGAGAAAATGCTCTGTATCACTACAGTAAACCGCTGTACGGCCTTCCCAAGTAACCCGATAGCCGACCGCCATATTAGGATGATTTAGAGGAGCCGTTTCGATTTTAATGCCATCGGACAAAGCAATCACATCCCCAGGGATCAGATCATAAAATTTCAGATCTGATTGCATGACGTGCATGGGAACCGGGAAATTAGGATGTACCATTTGATCAGACAGGCGTTCCTTAATCGTTGAGCCATCAGGAGCGATCGCCCCATAGATATGAAAGCGATTAATCGGGATAAATGCTGGCACAAAGAAAGGAAACCCCTGGATATGGTCCCAGTGGGTATGGGAAAAAAAGACAGAGGCTTCAACGGGCATTTGTTTGAGCAGATCCAAACCCAAAACTCTTAACCCAGTCCCTCCGTCAAAAATAAAACGTTGATTTCCCAGACGCATTTCGACACAGGAGGTATTCCCCCCATATCGAACAGTTTTATGGCCAGGGGTAGCAATATTTCCCCTCACCCCCCAAAACTGTACAGAAAACTCCACAGGAGCCGAATTATCATTCATCGCATTATTATCGGAAACTTGAGGATTTTTAACAGGTCGATCATAAACTGGCATTTTAACTGATACAGAGGTTGAACAGCAGTGAGATAAGCAACACTTGAGACCCAATACTCCCTAGTTACTGTTATGACTGATTGGTTATGGTCGAAAGAGAAGTCACCTTCCCCAACTCCACTTCAAAACCGTGCTTGCGAGTTTCCCAGCACACGGCTCCTGATGTAGATACCCTAATTGTCAATAGGAACAGGGCTACTACCC